>JAVHNW010000298.1:0-1933 GCA_036169755.1 bacterium
CCCAGACCTGGCGAGCCGTTTTTATTTGCGAGTTCACCATGACCCACTACCCCATTCGCCGCGCAACAGCGGCAGACACAGAAGAGTGGCTGAGGCTGCGGCTGGCCCTTTGGCCGCAACACAGCCCGCAAGAACTGCTGCCCGAAATGAAAAAACTGCTGGCTGAACGCTGGTCGCCGGTTTTCGTGGCGGCTCGCCCCGGCGGAAGGCTGGGCGGATTCGTGGAAGGCGGCCTGCGGCGCTACGCCGATGGCTGCGAAAGCAGCCCGGTCGGCTACATCGAAGGCTGGTACGTAGACGAAGACCTGCGCCGCCAGGGCGTGGGCCGCGCGCTGATTACGGCGCTGGAAAATTGGGCGCGCCAACAAGGCTGCCTCGAAATGGCCTCCGACACCTGGCTGGAAAATGAAAACAGCCAGGCAGCGCACCTGGCCCTGGGCTACCAGGAAAGCGAAAGACTGATTCATTTTTGCAAACCCATCGCCAAAACCGGATTTACCGCCGCCAACGGACGCAGTTTGCCAGAATTGACCGCGCTGATGCAGGCCCTCGTCGGCGCCAAAGGCTGGTACTCGCCCCAAAGCGCCCGCCCGCAGACGCCCAAAAACCTGGCAATTTCGCTCGCGCTCGAAGCCGCCGAAGCGCTGGAACATTTTCAGTGGCGCGAAGCGCCCGCCGATCAGCCCGCCCTGGCCGCCGAACTGGCCGACATCAGCCTCTATTTGCTGCAGTTGGCCGCCGTCAGCGGCATAGACCTGGAACAAGCCATCCTGGAAAAGTTGGCCGTCAACCTCAATCGAAACTGGGATGAGGAGAAAAAGTGAAAATCACCGTCTTTGGCAGTTCGCAGCCCCAGCCCAATACCCCCGCCTACGCGCAAGCCTATGCGCTCGGCAAAATGCTGGCCGCGCACGATCACAGCGTGCTGACCGGCGGCTACGGAGGGACGATGGAAGCCGTCAGCCGCGGCGCAAGTGAAGCGGGCGGAACCGTCATCGGCGTCACCTGCCAGGAAATTGAAACCTGGCGCGGCGCAAAAGCCAACGCCTGGGTGCAGCAGGAACGCAAATTTCCCACCCTGCTGGCCCGGCTGGAAGAATTGATTCGCGCCAGCCAGGCCGCCATCGCCCTGCCCGGCGGCCCCGGCACCCTGGCCGAAATCAGCCTGATGTGGAATCTGCTGATTGTGGAATCTCTGCCCCCCAGGCCGCTTATCCTGGTCGGCGAGGGCTGGCGGGCCATCTTCGACCAGGTTTTCCACTCCACCGGCGCCTCCACCGCCCTCAGCGCAAAAAAAATGCTGCTTTTTGCAAACGATGTGGAGGCGGCCATCCGCCTGTTAGACTCCAAAATCCGCTGACTTTGGAATTTGCAATAAAATCACGGTACTCAAACAGAAGAAGAGGACAAAATGGCAGAAGAAAAACTCACCCCCCGCGCCGAAAATTTTTCGGAATGGTACAACGACCTGGTACTCAAAGCCGAACTGGCCGATTACTCGCCCGTGCGCGGCTGCATGGTGGTGCGCCCCTATGGCTGGACGCTCTGGGAAAACATCCAGGCGCAGCTCGACCGGCGCTTCAAAGACACCGGCCACGTCAACGCCGCCTTCCCGCTTTTCATCCCCATGTCTTTTTTTGAAAAGGAAAAGGAACACGTGAAAGGTTTCTCGCCCGAGCTGGCCGTGGTGACGCACGGCGGCGGCGAAGAGTTGGAAGAACCCCTGGTGGTGCGCCCCACCTCAGAAACCATCATCGGCTACATGTACAGCAAGTGGATTAAATCCTGGCGCGACCTGCCGGTGCTGATAAATCAGTGGGGCAACGTGGTGCGCTGGGAACTGCGTACCAAACTCTTTTTGCGCACCGCCGAATTTTACTGGCAGGAAGGCCACACCGCCCACGCCACCGAGCAGGAAGCCCGCGAGGAAACC
>JAVHNW010000299.1:0-9880 GCA_036169755.1 bacterium
GCGCCCGCATGTCCATGCCCGCGCCGATGTTCGCGCATGGGGCGCAGGTGTTCGTAAAATTTCCGCAGGAATATTTATTTGCAGTGACACGGTAACACAGCCGGTAAACCGGGCACATTTTTCCGCCGTGATGGAAAATCCGAATTACAATACCGGATATTCCGTTTTTCACGCAGGGCAGGCAATCACAAACCCACTTGCGCGCAAATATTTTTAATCGCCACAAAAACCGGCCATCTCCATCCGTGGAGCAAACCCGAAAACCACTATTTTGAGGAGAAAAGGAACATGTCCCTGCGCTCTGCAACCGCCCAGGCCCATCCTAATATTGCCGCAATCAAATATTGGGGCAACCGCAATTCTGCCCTGCGGCTGCCAGTCAACGCCTCCATTTCCATCAATCTGGCCGAGTTGATTACCCGCACCCAGGTCACTTTCTGCAATCAGCCCGCCGACAGCCTGAGAATCAACGGCGCGCCCATCAGCGGGAAAGGCCTCGAGCGGGTTTCCACCATTTTGGATGTCGTCCGCCAAAGCGCGGGGCTTTCCCTGCGGGCCGAAATTCTCTCCGAAAACAACTTTCCCACCGGCGCCGGAATCGCCTCCTCCGCCGCCGCCTTCGCCGCGCTCGCGCTGGCGGCCAGCCGCGCCGCCGGGCTGGAGTGGCCCGAGTCTGCCATTTCACGCCTCGCCCGCCTCGGCTCCGGTTCCGCCTCGCGCAGCGTTCCCGCCGGATTTGTCGAATGGAAAATGGGAAACGGCGATGAAGATTCGTTCGCCGTCAGCATTGCCCCGCCCGACTATTGGAATTTATCTGACTGCGTGGCGATTGTCGCCGCTGGACACAAAAATACCGGCTCGACAGAGGGTCACGCCCTGGCGCCGACCAGCCCGCTGCAAGCCGCTCGCGTTGCCGATGCTCCCCGCCGCCTGGAAATTTGCCGCCGCGCCATTTTGGAGCGCGATTTTGCCGCCTTCGCAGAAATCGTTGAGCAGGATTCGGACCTGATGCACGCCGTGATGATGACCAGCCAGCCCGCCCTTTTTTATTGGAAACCCGCCACCCTGGCCGTGATGGAAACAGTGCGCTCCTGGCGGCGCGATGGCCTGCCCGTCGCCTACACCATTGACGCCGGGCCAAATGTACACGTCCTTTGCCCACAAAGTGAAATGGGGAAAATTGCCGTCCTGCTGCGCGAAATTCCCGGGGTCAGCCAGGTGCTGACGGCCACTGTCGGCGGCGCGGCTCGGCTGCTCTAACACTGCGCCAACGAAATGGGGATATAATTTCGGCCAAAAGGAATCAAAATGAACAATAATCTGCTCACCTTACTGGTACTTTTTCTGGTTTTGGGCGGGAGTGTCTTTCTGCATGAATTTGGACACTTCCTCGCCGCGCGCTGGATGAAAATCGAAGTGGATGAATTTGGCTTTGGTTTTCCGCCCAAAATGCTCACCCTTTTCCACTGGCAGGGGACCGAATTCAGCCTCAACTGGATTCCACTGGGCGGTTTTGTGCGCCCCAAAGGCGAAAACGACCCCAATGTGGCCGATGGACTGGCCGCCGCCGCGCCGCTCAAACGGCTGGTGGTACTCTTCGCCGGGCCGCTGATGAATTTGCTGACGGCGCTGGTCCTGTTTTCGGTCATCATCAGCCAGCAAGGTCTGCCGGTTGCCAATCAAGTCACCATTTCCGAAGTCATGCCCGCTTCGCCCGCGCAAGCCGCCGGATTTCAAACCGATGACCGTCTGGTTTCCATCAATGGCGCAGAAGTTACCACTGTCGCGCAAGCCAGCAGCGCCATCCGCGCGGGGGTGGATAGCGCCGTCACTTTTGTCATTGAGCGCGCCGGGCAAACCATCATCCTCCACGCCACGCCACTTTCCAGCCGTGAAGCGCCGCTTGGCGTGAGCATTTCTACGCCGCTGCGCCCGGCCAGCCCGCTGGAGGCCATCGGCGCCGGAGCGCAGGAAACCTACTATCAGGCCATTAATACCGCCCTTATTCCCGTGTTTCTGATCAGCCAGAAAATCAGCCCACAGGACGCCCGTCCCATCGGGCTGGTGGGTATGTTTAATATTTTCGGCCAGGCGATTCAACGCGACAGCGAAACCCGCCAAAGCGCCGCTGAACCCGCCGCCGCAGACGGCGCAGCGCGCCCCACCAATTGGGTGCTTTCCATCGCCGCCATGCTGGCCGTTTCGCTGGGTGTTTTCAATTTGTATCCCATTCCCGCGCTGGATGGCGGGCGCATTCTCTTCACCCTGCCAGAAATTTTCCTGCACCGCCGCATCCCCTACCAGATGGAAAACATCATCAACGGTGTCGCTTTCCTGGTATTAATTGGGCTGATGGTTGTCATCAATTCATGGGACGTGATTGATCCGGCCCGCATCGTTCTCCCCAAATAGGAAAACTCCGTGGCGAAACAAACTCCCTTTGAAACTGCGCTCCACGCCCTGAGTGACGAAAGCAGCGGATTTTCAGCGCGTTACCTCAACCATTTTTCTGACCTATCGCCCGACAACCTGGCGGCGCTGATGCAGCGCTGGCCGGAAATCAGCCAGCAGCGCAAACGCAGGCTGCTCAAACAACTCACCGAGCGCTACAACGAAGACAGCGTGCTTTCTTTTGATGTACTGGCCGCCGCGCTGCTCAACGACCCAGACGGCGAAATCCGCCAGCAAGCCCTGCGCCTGCTGATAGAAACTTACGATTCGCGGCTGATTGCGCCCCTGCTCCATATCGGCCAAAACGACCCGCAAGAAGACGTGCGTCTCGCCGCCATTCGGCTGCTCGGCAATTTTATTGAAATGAGCGAGCTGGAAGAATTGCCCGCCGAAACTGGTCAGCGTCTGGTCAACACGCTGCTGGAACTGAGCGAAACCGCCAGCGCGGCCCTGCAGCGCGCCGCGCTCGAGTCACTCGGCTATGCAGAAAATGAAAAAGTTAACGCCCAAATTCAAGCCGCGCTCAAGCGCCACGACCCGCAATGGCTGACCAGCGCCCTGATTGCCATCCGGCATTCTGCTGACCCCGCCTGGCAGGAGGAAGTCATCGCCCACCTCGATGCGCTCAACCCGGCTTTGCGCCGCGCCGCCGTGGCTGCCGCCGGTGAACTCCATCTCGCCGCCGCCCGCCAACTGCTGCTCGACCAGCTGGAAGAAGAGGAAGATGATGAAGTCTTTCTCGCCATCCTGTGGGCGCTCTCTTTAATCGGCGGCGAAGACGTGCGCGAAACCCTGCAAACCATTCTCGATGACGCTGAAGAAGAGGGCGATGACGACCTGGCCGAATATGTTGAGGACGCCCTGCTCAACCTCGATTTCACTGAAGACGCCGCCGGACTTGATTTGCTGGCGCTCGACCCTGATGACGAAGACGACCTGAGCGCAGATCCCCGCGCGCGCCGCACATAAACCCATGAAATCTTTCCCAATCGCGCTTCCTGTCAGCATTTTAATCTGCGCCCTGCTGTGGATTTCCCCCGCGCAAGCGCAAAGCAGCCCGCCCACCGTTCAGAACATTTCTGTTGGCTACACCTTTGGGGAACAAATCATCTTTCAGGGACAAATTTCCACGCCCGAAAATATCGCCGAAGCGCTGATATTCTTCCGCGCCGAGGGCGAATCGGCCACCCGCGCCGCCCGGCTCGACATTTCACCCGCTGGCAATTTCACCTACAACTACCAGGTCAATCAGGCGCCGCTGCGCGCCTTCGCCAAAATTGATTTTTGGTTCAGCATCACCCTCAAAGATGGCTCCGCCATCACCTCGCCGCTCTCCTACTTTCGCTATCTCGACAACCGCTTTCCCTGGCAGGAAACCAGCAGCGAAAACCTGACCATTCACTGGTACGCCGGTGACGCGGCCTTCGGCCAGGAATTGGCTGATACCGCCCGCAATGGCCTGAGCCGCATCAACGACCTGCTCGGCGCGCGCCCCACCGGCAGCCTCGACTTGTACGTTTACGCCTCCGCCACCGACCTTCAATCCGCACTTTCTCTGGGAGGCCAGGCCTGGGTGGCCGGACACGCCAGCCCCGACCTGGGCGTGGCAATGGTTTCGATTGCCCCCGACCCGGCGCAAGGCATCCAAATGGAGCGGCAGATTCCGCACGAACTTGCCCATTTGGCACTCTACCAACTGGCCAGAGAACATTACAAGCTGCTGCCCACCTGGCTCAAAGAAGGCGTTGCCTCCAGTGTCGAGCTATCCCCCAACCCCGATTACGAACAGGCGCTAAAAGTCGCCGCCGCGCAAAACGGGCTGCTGCCCCTCAACAGCCTGTGCGCCGCCTTCCCGCCAGACGCCTCCTCGCGCTTTCTTGCCTACGCGCAATCCGCATCTTTCACCCGCGCGTTGGTCAACCAATACGGCATCAGTGGCCTGAACGCGCTCATCCGCGCCTACGGCGACGGGCTGGGCTGCGAAGATGGCGCCCAACGCGCGCTGGGCATCAGCCTGAGCCAGGCCGAAAGCGGCTGGCGCGCCGCCACCCTGGGCGAAAATCAACTGGGGTTGGCGCTGCAGAACCTGGCGGGCTACCTGGCGCTCTTCGGCCTGATGCTGATTCCCCTGCTCTGGCGGAGATTCCTGCCGTGAGCGAACTGCTCTGCGCCCACCTGCTCATCACCGGAAAAGTACAAGGCGTTGGCTTTCGCGCCTTCACCCAGGCCGAGGCCGCCAAATTGGGGATTGGCGGCTGGGTGCGCAACCTCGGCTACGATGAAGTGGAATGCATCCTGGAGGGAGAACGCGCCGCGCTCGAAGCCCTGATTGCCCTCCTGCGCCGCGGCCCCAGCGCCGGGCGGGTGGAACAACTCGGCGTAGAGTGGCTACCCGCAACTGAAAAATTTACCAGCCTGGAAATTCGCTCCAGCCGCTAAAACTACTGCCAGACACAATTTTCACTGAGACGGGTATAATCCCACCCCAACAGGTCTTTCATATCGCGGAGAAAACACATGTCCCTTGACGGAAAAAAAGTGGTCGTTGTCGTGGAGGATGAACCCGATGCTGCCGAGATGTTCGCCGAAATGATGCGCGTCAACGGCTTCCAGGTCATCAAAAGCGAATCGAGCCGCGCCGCCATGCCATTAATTGCCAGCGAACGGCCCAATGTGGTCATTCTGGACGTGATGATGCCCGATGTTTCCGGCCTGGAAGTGCTCAAATTTATGCGCGGCAACCCACAATTGGCCCCAATCCCGGTAATTGTAGTTTCTGCCAAAAGCCTGCCCTCCGACATTCAAACCGGGCTGAACGCCGGAGCCTCGATGTACCTCACCAAACCGGTCGGGTTTTTAGATTTAAAACAGGCTGTAGAACGCGTTACCCAAACCGCATAAGCATGAGTTCTGTCCGCGCTTTCCTGGCAATTGCCATCCCCCCCGCCATTCAACTTGCGCTTGCACAACACATCACCCGCCTGCAAAGGATGACCGGGGCCAACCTGCGCTGGGTGGCCGCCGAAAACATTCACCTGACATTGAAGTTTTTGGGCGAGGTGGAAAACACCCGCCTGGAAATAGTGCAGAACGCAGTGCGTCAGACCTGCGCCGAACAGGCGGGCTTTGAAATTTTCGTGGGCGGGCTGGGCGCTTTTCCCAGTTTGCACCGTCCGCGCATATTGTGGGCGGGCGTACAGGCTCCGCCTGAGTTGGCGCGGCTTCAGCAGAACCTGGAGCGAGCCACCGCGCAGGCGGGTTTTCCAGCCGAGGCGGGCGCCTTTTCACCACATCTCACCCTGGGGCGGGTGCGCGAACCGATTGGCTCCATCTCCCTCAATACACTGAGGGCCGCGCTGAATTCCACGCGCATCGAAGCGCTTGGCGCCGCGCCGGTTGATTTTATTCACTTGTATCGCTCCGAACTCTCGCCTGACGGGCCGCGATACTCGCTCTTGTTCAAAGCCCCACTTGCGGGCTGATTTTTTACGAGGTGTACCCTGAACGCTCTGGAACTTGCTCAAACGGTTGTCCGCGCGGTGGAAGAGAAAAAAGGCGAATCCATTTTGCTGATGGATTTGCGAAATATCGCCGCGTTTACCGATTTTTTTGTGATTTGTAACGGCACCAGCGACCGCATGTTAAATGCTCTGGCCGATGCGGCAATTGATACAGTGCGCGAAACGCACCACATCAAGGGCCGCAAGGAAGGTCAGCCAGAGGCTGGCTGGGTGGTGGTCGATTTTGGCGACGTGGTTTTGCACCTGTTCGCCGGGGAGCAGCGCCATTTTTACAACCTGGAAGAATTATGGCACGAGGGGAAAATTCTGCTGCGCCTGCAATAACGCCTGCTATGGCAAAATCCTTTAAGACCCTCATCTTTTTCGCTTTTCTGTTGAGCGCCTGCCTGCCCAGCCCGCGCCCGACCGAAATTCCGCCAGCAACCAGCATGTTCCCAACCGCCACCCCCCTGGCCGAAGCGCAACGCGCCACGCTCATCATCGGCCTGGATATGGGCGGAGGCGGCGCGGGATTTTCGGCCACGCTCTACGCGCAGGAAGTGACCCGCGGAGAGAACTTTCACACTTTCCTTTCGGCGGGAATGCACGGAGCCAGCACCCTGCCCACCTCAGCGCCGGTAGTTTTGTTCGTGCGCGCGCCCGCCACCTATGTTTTCTTTGCCCGCCTGACCAATGCGCCAGATGAATATCACTATGGCGCGACCATTTGCGGCGCGGACGGCGCCTGCGTTTTACGGGCGCTGCAGGTCGAACCCGGTAAAAATTACCATGTGACGATTAACGACTCTTCGGCGCTTTTGCCCGAACTGGATAAAGCAGTCAGCCTGCCCTGGCAGATCGCCCCCTAAATCAGCCAAAGCGCAGCTGCAAGGCGCCGTTTTCATCGTAAAAGGAGCGGGCGCTGAACGGCGCCGCCCGGTTTTCCGCAATTTTCGCCAGCAAAATCGGAACATCTTCCAGCAGTGGAAGATGTTTTATTTCTTCGGGCAGGTACCAGCCAGCCTGGCCCTCGGCGCTGGAGCGAATTTCGCCGGGAGCCGCCGGGCCGGTGTAGATGAAAATTCCAATACCGGGGGATTTTCCCGTATCCACGAAGAGAATCCCGACCAGGCGCAGCTCAGCCTGCAGGCCGGATTCTTCCATCAGCTCGCGCTGCGCCGCCGAAAGCGGGTCTTCGCCCGCTTCGACATGACCGCCCAGCCCGTTGAATTTTCCATCCCAGCGGCCTTTTCCGGCGATTTTCAGCAGCAAAACAGATTCCCCGCGCCTGGCAAAAACCAGGACGCGGGGAATGATTTGATAGCGCTGCAAATTGAGATTTTGGTCAGCGGCAGGCATAAATTTTAATCCGCCAGGTCATCAGCCAGTTCTTCGGCTATGTCGGCGCCCAGGTAAAACTTCAGGTCAGGGGCAACTTTGGCCGGGTGAATGAATTTTTTCACCTGTTCGCTGGTGTTTTTCAACCCAAGCAGCTGGAAAAGTTTGTCAAATTGGGCTTCCCAGGCGTCCGTCAATTTCTTTTTGGCGGGTTCGGGCAGGGCGTAGGCTTTGGCTTTGAAGGCGCCAACCGCGCTTTTGCGCGCCTTGTAGTAAAACTGTTCATCGGTTTGGCCGGGCTTGCGCTCGGCGGCGGCGTTGACATCCAGCCAGGCGTAAATTTCTTTGCGGAAATCGGCGGGAATATTATCGAACCACATGTTCATGAAATTGGTCGCCAGGTGAACTTCGATGGCTTCATTCTGCGGGAATTTATCGAACATGTTTTCCGGCAGGGTGGACGCGCCGTGTTGAACGGTGCCGCCCATGTGATAGACGCTGCGCGCCACGCGGCTGAGATTGCGCAGAGTGTCGAAGTCGAGGTTGACTTTGGCGATGCTGCCATCCGGCAAAACCGTGCCGCCGTGCGAGGTGCCGGTCTGAATGCTGATTTTGGAGAGGCCGGGTTTTCCGGGGGCGCGTTTTTTCATTTCGGCCAGGTAGCCATCCATGAAGGCGCGCAATTCTTCTTCGGTTGAGTTGTGACCGCCGACCTCGCCGATTTCACCGCCGACAGAAACGGTGACCTGCCCTGGCTCAATTTGGCGGATGAAGGAACCAAACTCCGCCGAAAGTTCGACATTCAATTTTTGCTGTTCGGGTACGCTGGCTTTGGAAATATCCACCAGGGTGGAGGAGTCAATATCAATATTGTAAAAACCGGAGGCCAGCGCTTCGCGCGTCAGGTCTTTGACGGCGTTGATTTCGGCTTGCGGATCGGCGGCGTATTTTTTGGCCGACATCTGAAAGTGGTCGCCTTGCAAAAAAACCGGGCCACGAAAACCTTCGGCGATGGCCGCGGCGAGAATATTGGTGGCATATTCTGCCGGGCGCTGACCGGTGTAGCCAATCTCTGAGCGGGCGATTTCAAAGATGAAGGCGCCCGCGTTGATTTTCAGCGCGGCGCGAAACATGGCGCGAGCGGCGTGAAATGACAGCGCGCGCAAGTTAAAGGCCGGGGTACTCCAGGTCATCGGGGCTTCGCCGCGCCCGCGCGCCAGGTACAAATCATGGATGGAGGCGGGCACAATCCCCAATTCCAGTGCGGCTGCGCGGACGAGGAAGCGCGCCCAGCCCTGGCGCGGGCCGCTTTCCAGCGCAGAAACTTCCACCAATCGGCCCACATTCGCGCGAAATTTGGCCGGGGCTGTCACGCGCACGGTCTGGCCTTCCACGCTCAGGCTGTTTTCGACCAGGGTTAAAAGCTCATTCAGTTCAGAAGACATGATTGTTTCTCCTTGTAAAAGAGGGATAAGCAAAAAGTAACAACTTAACGCGAATAACTGCGTAGAAGCGTTCAGGCAAAAACTCGCTTGATTATACCCGCAGTGACAGGCTATAATGAGTTTGACGGCCTGCACAATTTTCTCTTTTCACCTTCAGGAGGCACTTCATGAGCGATTTCTTTGGCACAGTCAGCGGCGACCAGGACCCCGTGCGCAAACTTTTGGCCTACATTCCCGGTTTTGGCGGGTACATCGAAAGGGAAAATCGCCGCGCCGCCGATAAATTGCTGCGCGAAAGCGTTTCGCGCCGCTTCGAGGAACTCTACAAGCGGCTCTCCGCCCTGCAAAGCGAAGTCATCTCCAACGGCGGCATTGAATATATTGACGAAATGGAAAAAGCCGCCCTGCAACTGCGTACTTTCGCCGATAAAATTCGCACCGCCACCTACGGCTACTCCGGCTTTTTTGACGCCGTCAAAATCAACGAAGACGAACTGAACAAACTTTACCAATTTGACACCGCCTTCTTTGAATCTGCCGATGGCATCAGCGCCGCGCTCGACACGCTGGACGGCAGCCTCGGCAACCCAGAAGCCCTGCCCGCCACCATCCGCAACCTGACCAGCCTGGCGCGCGATGCGGCGCGCGCTTTTGAACACCGCTACGACCAAATCAACAGCGCAGGCTAACCCGCCCAGCCCCGACCAGCCCCAAAGGAAAACCCTTTGGGGCTTTTTTGTCCGACGTAAATTTTTCAAGGTTTCAACCCCCTCTCCCATCGGGAGAGGGGTGGGGGTGAGGGAAACAGCGCAAATCTAACGATACCTGAATAGTTACTTGCTTTGCAGCGCAACTTTCTTTTTGGATTTTTGGCTCGCCAATTCGCAGCGGCCAAAAACCGCCTGCGCGGGCATTTGAGTCACTTTTATTTTATAATGCAAGCGCAAGCAAATTCGCAAATCAAAAAATTTGCGCCACAAACAAAAAACACAACCCCGGAGAACTACATGTGGCAAAACTACTTCAACGTGACCAGCCTGCCGGAAGCCGTTCAGCGTTTGGCCGAGCGCGCCCCCGCCGCGCGAATTGTGGCGGGCGGCACCGACCTGCTTTTGGAGCTGGAACGCGGCCTGCGCCCCAACCTGA
>JAVHNW010000300.1:0-9871 GCA_036169755.1 bacterium
CCTGGCGCTCAATCACCAGATTGCCGAGGCTGCCGAAATAGCCGGTAATTTGCCGCAAAAGCGGGGTTGTCACGCGGTGATAAAAGCGCAGGTACATGAGCGTATTTTCGTCATCAATCGGCGCAAAAGCCACAAAAACGCGGGTATCGTCTGCGATCCAGTTGTGCCAGATGTTTGGGTAGCGGAATTGTAAAAATGGATGGCGGGTTGGTTCGGATAACTCGCTGGCGCGTTTCGGTTTTTGGCCGCTGTCCAATTCGTTGTATACCCAAATGTTGAGCAGAGAATCTTCGGGGAAGGCATGTTCCACGCGCACCAACGGCCCATTGACCAGCGTGCGGTTGCCGCGTCCGATGGTTGTGCGGTGGACGAAAGGCAAATGCACCACGTCGAGCTGATTCTCAATCGCCCGGCTGTAATGCGCCGCCCACGGGTCGCGCAGCGTGGCGTAGACCAGGCCGTCATCAATCGCCTCAAAAAACGGCAGGGGCGGGTAACTCTCGCGCGGTTCGCCCCACCAGAGATACACCAGGCCATGCGCCTCGCGCACGAGATAGGTTTTGGCCTGCATGGCTTTGGGAATTTCGGCGCCGCGTCCATTGGCCGGAATGAGTGTGCATTTTCCGCTGCTGTCGAATTCAAAACCATGAAACGGGCATTGAATACACTCTCCCTGCAAGTTTCCGGCGCTGAGCGCCACACCGCGATGCGGGCACAAATCACTCATCAGGCTCAATTCGCCGCGCGGAGTACGCCACGCGACCATTTTTTGGCCCATGCGCGTCACGCCAATGATTTTTCCGGCTTTGATTTCATCTGATTCAAGAACGGCATACCATTGATTGGGAATCATCGTTTCTCCTTGTGAAGTACGCCAGCGGAAAGGTTTACGCTGGCGCAAATTTTGCAGTGAAGTGACGCAGAAGTTCCGGGGCGTAGGTGAATTTGTAGCCGCGAATCACCCCGGCGCGCGAGAGAATCCGCCCAAATGTATCCGCCACGTAATCGAGGTGACTTTGGGTGTAGGTACGGCGCGGCACGGCCAGGCGTACCAGTTCCAGCTTGGGAAAAATCATTTTTCCAGTATCGGGGTCAGGGTGGGCAAACATGACCGAGCCAATTTCCACCGAGCGTATCGCTCCTTCCAGGTACAATTCCACGCCCAACGCCTGGCCGGGAAATTCGGACTGTGGAATATGCGGCAGCAGCGCTCCGGCGTCCACATAAATGGCGTGACCGCCCGCCGGTTCAATCATGGCAATGCCCTGTTCGCGCAGGCGCGCCGCCAGGTAGGCAATTTGCCCAACGCGGTAGGCCAGGTATTCCTGGTTGAGCGCCTCGTACAGGCCGACCGCCATCGCGTCCAGGTCGCGCCCAGCCAGGCCGCCGTAGGTGGGAAATCCCTCGCGCAGAATCAACTCATTTTGAATATTCTGAAAAAGTTTTTCATCATTGGTGCAAAGCAGGCCGCCGATGTTGACGATGGCGTCTTTTTTGGCGCTCATCGTCATGCCGTCCGCCAGGGAAAACATTTCGCAGGCAATTTGCTGTACCGATTTTTCAGCGTAGCCCGGCTCACGCTGCTGGATGAAGTAGGCGTTTTCAGCGTAGCGCGCCGCGTCCAGGTAAAAGGGAATGCCGTAGGCGTGGTAGCTTTCTGCCACCAGACGCAGATTCGCCATCGAAACGGGCTGGCCGCCACCAGCGTTGTTGGTGACCGTCATCATGCCAAAGGGGATTTTCTCAGCGCCAGTTTTTTCAATGAAGGCTTTCAATTTGGCAATATCCATATTGCCCTTGAAAGGGTGTAAATTAGCCGGGTCAAAGGCCTCATCAATAATCAGATTGGTCGGGCGTCCGCCGCGGGCGCGGATATTGGCGTCTGTGGTGTCGAAGTGCATGTTGGAGGGGATGTACTGCCCCGGTTTGACCAGGCAGGCGGACAGGATGTTTTCGGCGGCGCGCCCCTGATGGGTGGGGACGAAAAACTTGAAGCCCATAATATCGCGGACGGTTTCCGCCAGCCGGTAGTAGGAACGCGCCCCGGCGTAGGATTCATCACCCTGCATGATGGCCGCCCACTGATTTTGGCTCATCGCCCCGGTGCCAGAATCGGTCAGCAAATCAATGAAAATATCTTCTGCGCGCAGGGCGAACAGGTTGTACCCGGCGGCGGCGATGGCAGCACGGCGCTCGGCAGGCTCTGGCAGATGAATGGGTTCAACGACTTTGATGCGAAACGGTTCGGGCAAATAGGTCGGCATAAAATCTCCTTTGGGCGAAATATTTTCCAGTGTAACACGCGCCGCGCCGCCGCGAAAATATCAAACGTCATGTTCTTTTGTCATCATTTCAATCTGCCGCAGGGTATAATGGCGACTTACTAAAAAGAGAAGGACGCCATGACCAACGAACTGACCCCCATCGAAAAGCCACAAGATTTCATCCGCGAAGCCGTGCGGGAAGACCTGAAGAATGGCCGTTTCAACTACGTCCGCACCCGCTTTCCGCCCGAACCGAACGGCTACCTGCACATCGGCCACGCCAAAGCGCTGATTATTGACTTCGGCATCGCCGAAGAATCGGGCGGCGAATGCAATTTGCGTTTTGACGACACCAACCCAACCAAGGAAGATGTCGAATATGTGGACGCCATCAAGGAAGATATTGAATGGCTGGGATTTCACTGGGCCAATGAATTTTACGCATCTGATTATTTCGAGGCGCTCTACCAGCTGGCCGTCAAACTCATCCAAAAAGGCAAGGCCTACGTGGATGAACAAAGCGCCGAGCAGCTCAGCAAAAATCGCGGCACGCTGACCGAGCCGGGCGTGGAAAGCCCCTGGCGCAATCGCAGCGTGGAAGAAAATCTGGCGCTTTTTGAGCGCATGAAAAACGGCGAATTTCCCGATGGCGCTCTGACCCTGCGCGCCAAAATTGACATGGCCTCCGGCAACATCAACCTGCGCGACCCGGTCATGTACCGCATTTTGCAAAACCCACCGCATCACCGCAGCGGCAGCCAGTGGAAAATCTACCCGATGTACGATTTTGCTCACGGGCAAAGCGATTCAATGGAGGGCGTCACCCACTCGCTGTGTTCGCTGGAATACGAAGCCCATCGCCCGCTCTATGAATGGTTCCTGCGCGAACTGGATATTTTCGCCCCGCGTCAAATCGAATTTTCGCGCCTGAACATCAATTACACCGTGATGAGCAAACGCAAACTGCTGCGCCTCGTCAAGGAAAATCATGTGCGCGGCTGGGACGACCCGCGCATGCCCACGCTGTGCGGCCTGCGGCGGCGAGGATTCACCCGCGCCGCCATCCGCGATTTTGTGGCGCGGGTTGGAGTCGCCAAAAACGACAGCGTGATTGACGTTGCCCTGCTGGAACACTGCCTGCGTGACGACCTGAACAAAAGTGCCCCGCGCCGCATGGCTGTTTTGCGCCCGCTCAAACTGATTATTGACAACTACCCGGAAAATCAAAGCGAGGACATGAACGCCATCAATAACCCCGAAGATCCCGCCGCCGGAACGCGCTCACTGCCTTTCTGCCGGGAACTCTACATCGAGGCCGAAGACTTTCAGGAAGTTCCCCAACCCAAATACTACCGGCTCTTCCCCGGCAACGAAGTGCGCCTGCGCTACGCCTACTTTATCAAATGCACGCATGCCGTCAAAGACGCCGCCGGAAACATCATCGAAATCCACGCCAGTTACGACCCAACCACGCGCGGCGGAGATGCCCCCGATGGGCGCAAGGTTAAATCCACCATCCACTGGGTTTCTGCGCGGCACGCTGTACAGGCCGAAGTGCGCCTCTACGACCGGCTTTTCAAAGACCCCGACCCCGAAGCGGGCGAAGATTTTTTGCAGAATTTAAACCCGGATTCGCTGGAAATTCTCGCCGCCTGCCAGTTTGAACCGTCTCTGGCGGCGGCCCTGCCCGGCGAAAAATTCCAGTTCGAGCGGCTGGGCTACTTCGCCGCCGACCCGGATTCTGCGCCCGGCAAACCCGTCTTCAACCGGGCAGTTTCGCTCCGAGATACCTGGGCCAAAGTGGCCGGAAAAACCTAAAAAAAATGCTGGCCGCAAGGCCAGCATTTTTTTACATTTTTTCCAGCATCTCAATTGCGCGGCGGATGCGCGCCAGCACCTTGGCGCGGCCAATGATTTCCATGCTTTCAAACAGCGGCGGGCTGACTTTTTGGCCCGTCACGGCGACCCGCAAAATACCAAAGACCTGATTGACTGTCAGCCCGGCATTTTCGGCCAGGGCGCGCAGGGGCGGCTCGGCGCTGCTGTGATTGATTTCGGGCAGCGACTCAAGAATCGCCAGCGATTGGCGGGTGATGGCCGCCGATTGGGCGGGAGTCAACCCGGCGGCGGGCAGCTCGGCTGGCAGCGGGTTCACATCCTCCAGAAAGAAAAATCCGGCAAATGGAACAACATCGTCCAGGGTGGCGAGGCGCTCACGGATGAGGGGGATCGCCCTGAGCAGGGTGGCGTCATCCACGCGGAAACCGGCTTCCGTCAGGAAGGGTTTGACGCGCCGGGCCAGCTCACCCGCTGCCAGGCGGCGGATGTGTGTCCCGTTGAAATGGTCGAGCTTGGAGAAATTAATCGCCGCGGGCGAGGCGGTCAGATGGTCAATTTCGAAGCGCTGAGTCATCTCGTTGAGAGTCATCACATCGTCTTCAGCAACGCCCCAGCCCATCAGCACAATCCAATTTAATACGCCTTCGGGGGTGTAGCCCAATTTTTGCAGGTCGGTGATGAAAATGGAGTGGCCGTCTTTGATGGCTTCGGCGGTTTCGCGCTTCGACATTTTGCCTTTGCCGCTGGGTTTGAGAAAAACGGAAAGGTGCATCCAGACCGGTTCGGGCCAACCCAGGGCGCGGATGAGGTTGACGTGGACCGGCAGGGAGGGCAGCCACTCGGAGCCGCGAATGACGTGGGTGATGCCCATTTCGTAGTCATCGGCCATGGCGGCCAGGTGGTAGGTGGGCAGGCCGTCTGATTTGAGCAGGACGGTATCGTCCAGCCCGGCGTTGTCCCAACTGATTTCGCCGCGCATAGAGTCCACGGCTTTGGTTTGGCCTTCGTAGGGCATTTTGAAGCGGATGACGTGTTTTTCTCCGGCGGCGATGCGGCGGCGGGCTTCATCCGGGTCGAGGCGGCGGCAGAGGCCATCATAACGCAGGGGCTGTTTTTGTTTGAGCTGCTCCTGGCGGTTTTTCTCCAGCCTATCGGCGGCGCAAAAGCAGGGGTAGGCCAGGCCGCGCTCGACGAGTTCAGCGGCCCATTTTTGATAAGACTCGCGGCGTTCGGTCTGACGGTAGGGGCCAAAAGGGCCGCCGATGTCGGGGCCTTCGTCGTAGTCCAGGCCCAACCAGCGCAAGCCGTCCATGATTTCCTGTTCTGCGCCAGCGACAAAACGTTTGCGGTCGGTGTCTTCAAAACGCAGGATGAATTGTCCGCCACTGCGGCGGGCGAGCAGGTAGTCGTAGAGCGCGGTGCGGGCGCTGCCGAGGTGCATACGCCCGGTGGGCGAGGGCGCAAAACGAACACGAACCGGTTTTAATTCCAAGATATCCTCCAAAAAAAATTACATTTCCAGCGCTTTGTGGCGCATGATAATACTTTCCACCAGGCCAATCGCAATCATATTTGCCAGCAGCGAGCTGCCGCCATAGCTCAAAAAAGGCAGAGTCAGCCCGGTAGCGGGCATCAATTTGAGATTAACGCCGAAATTGACCAGCGCCTGAAAAGCAATCAGCGTGGCGACACCATAGGCGACGAGTGCGCCGTATGGGTCGCGCGACATGCGCGCCGCCCACAGGCAGCGATAAACGACAAAGGCCAGCAGCAAAATCACCAAGATGGCGCCGACAAAACCAAGTTCGTGCGCGGTGGCCGAAAAGATGAAGTCGGACCAGCGGACTTTGAGAAAACGCAGCTGCACCTGTGAGCCATGCCCGTAGCCCTCGCCAAACCAGCCGCCAGAGCCGATGGAGACCAGCGCCTGCTCAATGTTGTAGGTATCGCCATAGCGCGCGTTGGGGTCGGGGGCAACAAAGGTGAGGATGCGGCGCAACTGATAGTCTTGAATCACACCGATTTGCACAAGAACTGGAAAACTTACGGCGATGATTGTGATTCCCGCCGCGCCGTAGGCCATCAAATGTTTGAGCGGCAAGCCCGCCATCCACAACAGGACGAACCATAAAACAATCAGCACAATCGAGGTGCTCAGGTTGGGCTGCAGCAGAACAAAAATCGTCAGGCCCAGCATCAGAAAAAAACTGAGAAAAGTCCAGCGCGGATTGTCCATCTCGCGCAGGTGCCTGGCAAAATAGGCTGCCATCACCAAAATCATGACCAGTTTGGCAAATTCGGAGGGCTGAATAAAAACCAGCGCCGTCTGAAACCAACGCGCCGAACCAAACAGCGCGCCGCCGATAATGTTGAGCGCGGCCAGGGCGATAATCATGCCGATGTATAACTGTGTGCTGAGCGCGCTCCACAGCCGGTAGTCAATGGAGGCGGTAGCCAGCAGCGTGGCCAGGCCAATGAAGGCAAAAATAATTTGACGGGTCACCAACGGGGTGGTGGTGGTCAATTCAACATTCCCCGCAATCGCCGAGCGAATCATGGTCACGCCAACAATGACCAGGATGACAACTGCGCCCAGCAGCCAAAAATCAAAATATCGCCAATAGGTTGCGCGCATGGAAAATTATGACTTGCGCCTGGCGGCGGGCCGCAGCGGAATATCCGCAATCAGCCGCTGAGAGCGGCCCTCGTTTTCCACTTCAACGCGCATGGCGGCGGCGTCAATATCCAAATGACGGGCAATCACCGCCAGCAATTCTTCCTTCAGGGCATCCAGCACTGCCGGGGTCAGGTCGGTACGGTCGTGAATCAGCACCATTTGCAGGCGTTCTTTGGCGCTTTTGGCGCTTTTCCGCCCGGTGAGACGCTCAAAAAAAGACATGGCTACTTCCTCCCCAGGCGGGTCAAACGTTCCCACAGGCTCTGCGCTTCAAGTTCAAGGAACGGAACTTGTTCACCGCTCAGACGGCGCGCCACATTGCGGAAGGCCTGTCCGGCGCGGCTTTTGCCATCCAGCGTCAGCGGCGTGCCTTTGTTGGAGGCCATAATCACATTTTCATCTTCGGGGACAATGCCGATAAGTTCAATGCGCAGCAAATCGTAGACATCCTCGACTGAGAGCATGTCGCCGCGCCGGACAAGGCCGGGATTCAGCCGGTTGAGGATGAGGGAAGGCGCGGCCTTTTCCTCGGCTTCGAGCAGGCCAATCACCCGGTCGGCGTCACGCACGGCTGACATTTCGGGGTTGGTGACAATCAGCACCCGGTCGGCGGGGGCGATGGCGTTGCGGAAACCGCGCTCAATTCCAGCGGGGGAATCAATCAGCACCCAATCCACTTCGGCGCGCAGTTCATCACACAGGCGCATCATATCGCTGGGCGAGACGGCGTTTTTATCGCGGGTTTGCGCGGCGGGGATGAGGAATAAATCGGGCAGGCGCTTGTCGCGTATCATCGCCTGGCGGGTTTTGCAACGGCCCTCAACAATATCCACAATATCGTAGACAATTCGGTTTTCCAGGCCCATGACAACATCGAGGTTGCGCAGACCAATATCGCCATCAATGCAGACGACTTTTTTGCCCTCGGAGGCCAGGGCGACGGCCAGGTTAGCAACTGCGGTGGTTTTGCCAACACCGCCCTTGCCGGAAGAAATGGTCACAATTTGGGCTGTCATGAACTCTCCATTAACCAGGATGCCAGGATTCGGCCTGCAGACGGCCGTCCTTGAGTTTAATCATTTCGGGCTGAGGGTTGCCCTCGCGGCGCGGCGAGGTGGCAATTTGCCCGGCGATGCGCAGTTGGGTCGGCGCCAAATCGAGGGCGCAGACGACAGCATTTTGATTTCCCTCGGCCCCGGCATGAACAACGCCGCGCAAACGTCCCCAAATCAGCACACTGCCACCGGCAATCACTTCTGCGCCGGGGTTAACATCGCCCACGATGACGACATGCCCGGCGTATTCAACGCGCACGCCAGAGCGCAGCGTTTTGTGAATCCACAGGGCGGATTCGTTGTCAATGCCCCGGGCGGGCGGATTCGGCTCTGGGGTCGGGCGCGGCTTGTGCAGGCGAGTCGCCAGCCCCAAAAGTTGGGAGGCGCTTTCGGTGGTGGGCGAATCGCCGATCACCGCCCATAAAATAATTCCACGCCCCGAAAGGGTATCGCGCAGCGCAGAAAGTTCCGCCACTTTGAGAATTTGATTGCCGACTTCCAGCGCCACGCGCGCGCCTTTGAAAAAGGCTTCGTTTTTTTCGATGTAGTTCATCAGCGCAGATTCAAGCACCGGCCAGGCGGCATCGCCCAGGCTGACGAGCAAGCCATCGCGCAGGCCTTTCATTTGCACCAGGGAAGTTTCGGCCATAGTAAAAAGATTATAGCAGAGGAATGCTGAATGCAAAACGCGGAACGGTCAACATGAATCTGTTCTGCAATTTAAAGCGGGGCTAGGGAGCCGCGTTTCGTTGGGCGTCAATGGCGCGTAGTTCAAAGTAGGCGGCCATCACTTTGCGAACAATCGGGCCAGCCACGCTGGCGCCTTCGCCGCCGTTGTAGGCGAAGGCCACCACGGCAATTTCGGGGTCGTTGTAGGGGGCAAAAGAAACCGTCCAGGCATGAGTGGGCCAGGCGCCAAATTGACAGCGGTTTTGCGCCTGAGCGACATTGTCGCAATATTCAGCGGTGCCGGTTTTTCCGGCAAAGGGAATTCCCAAATCCACTTCCAGCAGCTGATAAATTTCTCGCTGCAGGGTGCCGCGCGCGTCTGTGACGGCCAGCCGCATTCCTTCTTGAATTTTTTTAATCACTTCCGGGCTGACGGTTTTTTGTGTATCGGTGGGCGTGCAATAACTGTTTTCGCAGGCGTAGCCAGCAATGATGGGGTCGGTGGTTAAGTCCCAGCGGGCGGTTGGCGTCAGCGGGGAGATTTGTCGGGTGGCGAGCGCTGTCGGGTCAGCAGTCGGCGTGATGGTGTAGCGTCCGCCGTCAAAGGTATTCAGCCAACGTTCGAGCACTTTGCCATCGCTGTCGGTGATGGCGCGTACCAGGGTCGGCTGCATTTGTTTGCCGTTGTTGGCGATGGTGGCGGCAGACATCAACACCTGAAGCGGAGTGGCGACAACATAGCCCTGTCCAACCGAGGCGATATAGGTGTCGCCGGTGGACCAGTTTTCGCCGCGATTGATGCGCTTCCACTGCGGGGTGGGAATCAGGCCGCCGGCTTCGCCGGGCAGCTCGATGCCAGTCGGCTGGTCATAGCCGAGGGCGCGGGCGTATTCGCGCAGGCGCAGAATTCCCAGCCCTTCGGGAATTTCATCCTTGTACCCGCCGCCCAATTTGTAAAAACAAACATTGCTGGAATAGGCGATGCAGCGCAGAAAATCAATTGCGCCGAATCCATCGGGGTTTTTGTCAAAAATCCAGTCAACGAAGGGACGTTCGCGGCCCGGGTCGTTGGGCGAAAATGATTCGGTCAAAATCAACTGGCCGGGGGCCTGGATAATTTGGCTGGCAGTGACCACGCCTGCGTTGAGGGCGCCGGTGGCGGTGGAGAGATCGAAGCTGGGAGACAGGAGGGTGGTGAAGCCGCCATCGACGTCGAAGGAGCCAACGCCAGAGCCGGCCTGGCGACCGGTGATCCAGCAGTTCACGCCGGGGTCGGAATGGTCGGCGCCGGGCTGGGCGGCGGTCTGCTCCGGAATGCCGCGTTCCCACTGTCCGAGGGTCGCAGTGTCGCCGGGCTGGCCACCGAC
>JAVHNW010000301.1:0-1906 GCA_036169755.1 bacterium
ATGCCTACTACTATTTTAAAGTCGCTCAAAACATCAGCCAGGGGCTGGGTTCCACTTTTGACGGCATTAACCTGACCAACGGCTATCACCCGCTCTGGCTGCTGCTCTGCGTCCCCATTTTCTCACTGGCGCGTTTCGATTTGATTTTGCCGCTGCGAATCGTGCTGGTGCTGATGGCCGCCTTCAGCGCCGCCAGCAGCATTTTGCTCTACCGCCTGTTGCGCCGCAAAATTTCCCCGGCCATCGCGGTGGCGGCGGCCAGTTTTTGGGCGCTGGATTTAACCCTGCACAACACCATCACCCAAATGGGGCTGGAAACCGGCCTGCTGGCCTTCAGCCTGATGCTTTTTCTGACGGCGCTGCAGCGCTATCAGACCGCCCCCAGCCGCAGCGGCCTGCTGTGGCTAGGGGCCGCCGCCAGTTTCACCCTCTTCAGCCGCCTCGACAGCATTTACCTGCTCTTCACCGTCGGCGTATGGGTTGTCCTGCGCCGCGGCCCGCTCGCCAAACTGCTGCTGGCCGACCTCTTCGTCAGCCTGAGCGCCTTCGTCATCGCCGTTCTACAGCGCAGCAGCCTGCAAAATTATTTTTCCACGTTTTCCAGCGCCACCCTGCTGGCCGCCGCACTGACCTTCGGTCTTCAGAGCCTGTTGTTTTACATTCTCGGTCTATACCAGCCCCCCAAAGAACAAACCATCCTGACGCTGACGGCGAAAACCGCGCTGGGCAGCCTCCTGGCTCACGCCGTCACCCTGGCGCTGACTCTCTTTTTCGGGCTGGGAATCCCGCGCAGCGCGCCGCTGCTCGCCCTGAGCATTTCCCTGCCGCTCAGCCTGGCGCTGCGTCTGGGGCTGAGACAAATCTCCCCCTGGCCCGCCGCCCCGCGTGAAGAGCAAAAATCGCCGCTGCAAACACTGCGCTCCGCCTGGCGCGGCTGGTTGAGCGCCGCGCTCTGCTACTTCGGCCCGCCCGGCGCGGCGCTGATGGCCTACCTGCTCTACAACCAACTGACCTTTGGGACCTCCATGCCCGTTTCGGGGCAAATCAAACGCTGGTGGGGGCTGCTGCGCTACGACATTTACGGCGGTCAGGCCCAAAACACCCTCGACGTTTTTGGCCTCGACCCGCGCCACAGCGGCGCCTGGAACCCCTGGCTCAAAATGCTCTTCACCCTATCGGAAAACCTGTCCGCGCGCCTGAACAGCATGAGCAACCTCACCTTTTTGTGGGCTTTATTTTTCGCCGCGCTGCTGGCTCTGGCGCTGATTCTCTCGCGGCGGCGCCACAACCTGCCCGTCCTGGCGCAGCTCGGCCTCTTCCCTTTGCTGATGGCCGCCGAACTGCACGTCTTTTTTTACGGTGCCCTGCCCTACGGCGGAAAACAGGAATGGTACTGGGTGATGGAAATCCTCGCCGGGCTGATTTTGCTGGCCGCGCTGGCCGATTTCGCCGTCAAACTGCTCCCCTTTCAGCCGATTGTGCGCCGCATCAGCTGGGGCGTCAGCCTGCTCTTCAGCCTGTCACTCGCCTGGGCTTTTTCCTCCGCCCTGATAACGCGGATGCCGCTTTCCGACAGCCCCTACGCCGGAACGCCATACCTCGACATGATTCCCCTGCTCGAAGCAAATACCGAACCCGGCGCGCTGATCGGCATGACCGGCGGCGGCAATGTCGGCTATTTCATTCAGGGCCGCAGCATCGTCAACCTGGACGGGCTGATCAACAGTTACGCCTACTTTCAGGCCAGCCAAAACGGCCAGGGCGCCGAATTCCTCTCCGCCATGGGGCTGGATTACATCTTCGCCAACCCCGATATTTTGACGCAAACCGAACCCTATGCGCGGCAATTTAACGGCCACCTGGCGCCGCTGCCCGGCGCGCCAGCCTACGGCGGCAAACAAATTTT
>JAVHNW010000302.1:0-9755 GCA_036169755.1 bacterium
TGCCTTTCTTTTTGCTTTCTTCGCTTTCTTCTTCCATCGGGCGAACGGCTTCTGGGCGCAGTTTGAACATTTCTTCAAACGAGGGGATTTCTTCTTCCGCGGCGGGAGCGGCGTCTGAAACGGGTTCGGCCTCCAGGGGCGCGGGTTCGGCTTCAGCGGGGATTTCGACTGGCAGCGCCTCGCCCGTTTCGGCGGGGGTTTCGCTCACCGCTTCGGGGGCGGCGGGCGCTTCGGCGGCGGCGAAAGTCGTCTCAGCCACCGCTTTCTGAATGGCCTGCATCGCTTTGGGGCCAATCCCGGGCAGGCCCAGCACGCGATCGGGGTTGAGTTTCATCGCCAGCAGCAAGTCGCCCGCCATGCGGTATTCGGCGCCGGTCAGGATGTTGTAGGCGTGTTCGGGCAGGTTGAAAACATCCAGCGGTTGTTCAAAGGCCGCCGCCGGGATTTCGAGACGGGCCTTTTCCAGCTCTTCGGCGCTAACTTGTGCGGCGGCGAGTTGGTCTTCGATGGCGCGGCGTTCCACCCGCTCTACAAATTGAGTCAACAGGCTGTATTCTTCGGGGGTAATCGGGCGTCCATCGGCTTTTTTGGCGAGGATGGAGTCAATTTGCGGCAGGTTTTCGGCTTCGTTTCTTGCCTGTTCGGCCAGGTCGGGAGCGGTTTGCAGTTTGTAGATGGCATCTCCGGCGGCTTCAATCACGCTTTTGATGTCAATGCGCCAGTTGGTCAGTTTGGCGGCCAGTCGGGCGTTTTGCCCATCGCGGCCAATTGCCAGGCTGAGTTGGTCTTCCATGACCACCACGGTGGCGGTTTTTTCGGTTTCGTTCAGGTAAACGCCGTTGACTCGCGCCGGGCTGATGGCTTTTTGAATGTAGGTGACGGGGTCGGCGCTCCACTCGATGATGTCAATTTTTTCGTCATGCAGTTCTTTGACGATGGCCTGAATGCGCACGCCCTTGACGCCAACACAGGCGCCGACCGGGTCAACGCCCTGCTGGGCGGCGGAAACAGCCACTTTGGCGCGCTGGCCCGCCTCGCGCGAGATGGCGCGAATTTCGACAATGCCATGATAAATTTCCGGCACTTCGTTTTCCAGCAGGCGGCGCAAAAAATTGCGGTGCGCGCGAGAGAGAATGATTTGCGGCCCGCGTGAGCCGTCTTTCACTTCCATCACAATGGCGCGGATGCGGTCGTGCATACGAAACTTTTCGCCAGGGATTTTTTGGTTGGCGGGCATCACGCCTTCGGCTTTCATGTCCAGGCCGACCGTGATGCTCTGGCTGTTGATGGCCTGGATGACGCCGCTGATAATTTCACCGGCCTGGCGTTCAAAGTATTGCATTTGTGCGCCGCGTTCGGCCTCGCGGATGCGCTGCTGGATGACCTGGCGGGCGGTCTGCGCGGCTACACGTCCAAAATCGCGCGGGGTGGTTTCGACAATTGCCATGTCGCCCAGTTGCACCAGCGGGTTGATCTTGCGGGCGACTTCCAGCTGAACTTCCGTACGGTCGTCCTGAACGTCATCCACCACTTCTTTTTCAGCATAGATGACGACCTGCCCCGTTTCGGGGTCAATTTTGGCGTTCACCTCTTGCGCGCTGGAGGCGTTGACGGCGCGGCGGTAGGCCGAAACCATCGCCGATTCAATCGCCTGAAGGATGATTTCCTTCGGCAATTGTTTTTCTTCCAGCACTTCATTGAAAGCCAGGCTGAACTCGTTTTTCATGCGTACTCGTGCTCCCGGTGAAAGTAGGTGACAAAAAATGTCACGGGTTATTACAAGCAGAAAAGTGGGGGTTGCCCACTTTTCGTTGCTTGCGGTATTGGTCGAACGCAAGTGATTCTAGCATAAAGGATTTGATTCCGCAAGCCGCGGCGAGCGGGTCAATTCACTTTTGGGGCCCGCTTTTGCTCCTGGCGGGCGAGTAAAACTCCGTGCAGGCTGATGCTGACCACGCGCTCATTGCCACTGAAAAGTTTTTGAATGTTGGGCCGCAGCGCCCAAATGAGCAGCAGTTCAGCAATCACGCCGTAGAGAACGTAACTCCAGGGAGAAAGCCCCTGCGCGGCGCGGATGGCAAAAACCAGGATGGCGAAGAAGGCCACGCTCATGGTGGTGACGGAGGCGTAGCCCAGCCCGAAGAAAACTGCTGCGCCCAGCGGAACAATGATCAGAATGGAAAGGGGCCACAGGCCCAAGGCGCCGCCAACAGCGGGAGCGCCACCCGCTCCGCCGCGCAGGCGGATGATTTTTCCGCTGCTGTCGCGTTCTGGCAGGTAGATGGAATAATTGTGGCCCAAAATCGCGGCGATGGGCGCCAGAATGTGAACCCACTCGCTGACGCTGAAGGCTTGCGCCAGCCAGACCGCCAGCGCGCCTTTGAGAATATCCAAAACGGCGGTCGCCAGCCCCGCCCAAAAACCGGCGGCGCGCAAGGCGTTGGTGCCGCCGGTGCGTCCGCTTTCCACGTTGCGAATATCTTTTCCGGTTTTCAGTTTGACGATAATCAGCCCAAAGGGGATGGAGCCCAGCAGGTAGCCGAGCAGGACCAGGCCGAGGTTGAGAATAAATTGCATGGTTTGACCTCCATAGTTTTCAAATGACGATGAATGCGCGGCAGAAGCCAAAACACAATTTTGGGCAAATCGTTACCGGCGCGCCAGATTGAGGGCTGCTGTTTTTTATAGCCTGCCCGCAAGCCCTGTTTTTTTATTTTATGAGCGCAAAAAAAATGCTGCGCCCCAAAAGAATAGCAGCAAAAGGATGTTTTGCCAAATTGCGCCGCGCAGCGAAGTTTTTTCATGAATCCGTGCGCCCAGGTCGGTCAAAATATAGAGGGGCGCTAAAACTGCCAGCCCGTATTGCGCCGGGGCAATCGGCCAGTAGTGCAGGGCCGCGGCGATTTGGGCGCAAACCAGCCCTATGCCCAGCGCCCAGGGCCATTGCCATTCTTCCAGGCGCAGGTGCAGGGCGCGCAAAGCGACCAGCGCGGCGGCGGGGAAAACCGTTAGCAAAATGAAGGCCAGGCGGGCGTTGACATATTCCAGCGCGGCGCACAGCACCAGGAACAGGGCAAAGGAAAGCGCCACCAGCCCGGCAGAAGCCAGCAGGTAGCGCAGGTCAGAAACATCCAGGGCGATGTATTCGGCGATGAGAACCAGTAAAAAGAGGACGGCGCCCAGGCCAAAACTCAGCCACCAGGCAGCTCCGGCTGGCAGGGTGTAGAGCGGGATGCCAATCACGAAGGCGGTCAGCGCCGGTAAAAGCCAGTGTTCGGGGCTGGCGGCGGCGCTGTAATTGGGGTGGGCGCGCAGCAGCCAGTCCATTCCGGCGGCGGCTATGCCTGCCGAAAGAAAGGCCGCCGCCGCGCTGAGGTTGAGCGTGAGGGAAAACGTCACGCCCAAAATTTGCCACTCCAGCGCGGGGCGGCCAGGGTCAATCAATCGCGCCAGAGCGTAGGCCAGCAAAACCGAGGCGACCAGGACGCTCAGCCGGTTGGGGTCGGGGAAAGTTTGTTTCACATGTGGATTTTACTCGAAACTGACCGTCACACTCATGCCAGCGCGCAGGCCGGGCGGGTAGGGTTTTTCGAGCTGCAAAGTCGTTTTGTAGACCACATCACCGCCGAGGGTGCTGGCGACCGGCGAAACGTTCAGCACCACGCCGGGGATGGTTTCTCCCAGCGCCTTGATGGTGACGAGCGCCGCGCCGCCGGTCTGAACGCGCAGCACATCGCGCTCGCTTAAATCGGTGGTTTCCACCTGCAGGGCGCTGGTGTTGCTGACGAGAATTACCGGCAGGCCGGGTTGGGCGTATTCGCCAGCGTTCAGCGCCACGCGGATAATTTGCCCATCTATCGGGCTGACCAGGCGCGAGGCGTCGAGGCGTTCTTGCGCGCGCTGAATGGCGGCGCGGGCGCTTTCGAGCGCGGCCAGGCTGGCGCCGGTCGCTGCGGCGGGCAGGTTGTCGCCCTTCAGCGCGGACAGATACCAGGCGGCCTCCTGCGCGGCGGCGATGGCAGCGTCGAGGTTGGCGTGGGCAATCGCCGCATCGGTTTCGGAGGGGCTGCCAGTCAGATAGTTGTACTCGGCCAGTAAATTGTTGAGGGCGAGTTGGGCCTGCGTCATGGCGTAGGTGGCGCTGGCTTTTTTGCTGTCGCCATCTGCCAGGCGGGCAACGCTGCGATAGGCGTCTTGCGCGCGCGCCAGGCTTTGCCTGGCCAGGTCAATTTGAGCCTGCAGGTTTTCGATGCGCGTATCGGAGGCGCGGGAAAAGTTCAGCCCGGCGGCTTTATCCTGGGCTTGCTGCTGCGCTTTTTGGGCGTTGGCAAGCGCCAGTTCGGCGGCGGCGATGGCGGCGGGCGAGGTCATTTCTTTGAGGGCGCGCTGGGCCAGGGCCAGGTCGGCCTGCAGGCTGGCGTTTTCCAACTCGGCCAGAATCTCGCCGGTTTTGACGATGTCGCCCTCGGCGGCCAGGATTCGGCTGAGGCGGCCCGCCGCGCCGAAAGAGAGCGAGGCTTCTGCGGCGGCGACAATCACGCCCGAGGCGCTGACGCCGCCGGTGGCGGGCGAGGCCGCTGCGGGCGCGGGCGTTCCCCCTGCCAGCGCAAGGGTGGGCAAAGGCGTGGGCGAGGCCGCGGCGGCAGAGCAAGCCGTCAGCGTGAATATCAAAAAAAGAGTGAGCAGTTTGGTTTTCATGGCCGGACGTTTAAGAGACGATTTGGCCGTCACGCAGGGTGACGGTGCGCCGGGCGTATTTGATGACGCGCGGGTCGTGGGTGGCAAAAATGAAGGTGACGCCGGTTTCCTGGTTGAGTTTGGTCATAATTTCCATCACCTGTTCGCCGTTGGCGCTGTCGAGGTTGGCGGTGGGTTCATCGGCCAAAATGAGGGCGGGGTTGGAGGCCAGGGCGCGGGCAATCGC
Organism: bacterium; assembly: GCA_036169755.1. GTDB lineage: Bacteria > Chloroflexota > Anaerolineae > Anaerolineales > Villigracilaceae > UBA8950. Next base: position 4,925 of record JAVHNW010000302.1, read on the forward strand.
CACGCGCTGCTGCTGACCGCCGCTCATTTGGTCGGGGCGATTGTTGGCGCGCTCGCTCAGGCCAACGGCGTTGAGCAGTTCCAGGGCGCGGGCGCGGCGGGCGGCGGGGCTTTGGCTGGTGAGCAGCAGCGGCATTTCGACATTTTCGTAGGCGCTCAGGGTGGGAATGAGCGCGAAAAACTGGAAGATGAAGCCGATATGTTCGCGGCGCATATCGGCGCGCTGGTCGCGGTTGAGGCGGGTGACATCTTTTCCATTGACCAGGACGGCGCCGCTGGTCGGCTGGTCGAGGCAGCCAATCATTTGCAGCAGGGTGGTTTTGCCAGAGCCGGAAGGCCCAACCAGGGCGGTGAATTCGCCGCTTTCAATGCTGAGGTTGACGTTGCGCAGGGCCAGGGTTTCAATCGTTCCGGTTTTGTAGATGCGGGTGACGTTTTCAATTTTTACGACTTCCATGGGAGACTCCATTTGTTTGGTCATTTTGTTACTTTTCTGCTTTGAGCGCTTCAACCGGCTGCATACGCGAGGCGAGGTGGGCCGGGTAGTAGGAGGCGAGCAGGGTGACGATGAAGGCGGTGACGGTCAGATTGATAACATCTTCGCCCATCAGGTAGGGGTGGATGCTGTCGCCCAGCACCATGCCGCTGATGCCGATGTCACCAAAGTAGATGCCGACCTGTCCAAAATAGGCCGAAAGCGCCCAGCCGACCAGCAGGCCGAGCGCAATTCCGCCCAGCGCCAGCAGGCTGGCTTCTGTCAAAAAGAGGGCGATGATTTGGCGGGCTTTCATCCCCAGCGCGGCCAGAATGCCAATTTCGCGCGTGCGCTCAAAAACCGCCATCAACATGGTGTTGACGATGACGGTGACGGTCACGCCCAAAATGATGAGGTTGAGAATCATAATGTAGGCGTTGGAGAAGTTTTCGACGAGCACCAGCAGCTCGTTCATCTCAACCCAGGTCAGCGTTTTGAAGCCCGGGCCGGTAATGGCAGCGGCGACTTGCGGGGCCAGCTCGCGGTCGTGGAGCATGATGAAAATCAGGCTGGCGCGTTCACCCGCGCCGGAAAAAGCCTGGGCTTTGGCGAGGGGCAGCAGCACAATTCCTTTGTCGTAGGTGCTGGAACCGGTGAAAAAAATTCCGCGCACAGAAAAAGGCTGTTCGTCCACCGCGCCTTCAGCGGTGTTGATGAGCAGAGTCAGGCTGTCGCCCACCTTGAGCTGCAGGGCTGCGGCCAGCGGCGCGCCGATGACAATTCCGCTGCGGTCATCCGCGCTGAGAAATTCGCCAGAGATGAGTCCCTGCCGGTAGGGGTCATTGGCCGCTGAGGCCGGGTCGACGCCCATCACCTGCACGCCGACAGAATTATCGCCAACCGACACGATTCCGCTGGCGAGCAGGCGCGGAGTGGCAAACGCCACCTGCGGCAGGGCAGCGATTTGGCTGGCAATTGCCTGCGGGTTATCGAGCAAATATTGCCAGGCGACGCTGTATTTTTCGGGGTCATAGCTGGCGTTGCGAACCTGCAGATGCCCGCTGTTTAATCGCAGTGTATCTTCCAACGAGCTGCGCATTTCTCCTTTAAAGAAGGCGGCCATGAAAAGCAGTAAAGCCAGCGAAACGGCCAGGGCCAGCGCCGAAAGCGCCGAGCGACGACGGTGCCGCAAAAGGTTGCGGTAGGCCATTCGAATAAATTGGAACATGATGGCTCCTGTTCTCAAACGTGATGAAGCGCCTCCGCCGGTTCACGGCGGGAGGCATCGCGGGCGGGCAGAAAGGCGGCCAGCGTGGCAATCACCAGCACGGTGATTGCGTGCTGCAGCACCTTCAGCGGCACCATTTGCGAGTAAATGCGTCCACTAATCAGCGCGGTGTATTCCGTCAGGTCGGCCAGCCCGCTGTAATCCATGCCAAAATAGGCCAGCGAACCGTTGACGAGGGTACCCAATAGCGCGCCAATCACCGCGCCCATCAGCCCAATCAGCGTGCCTTCCAGCAGGAAGAGCAGCATAATTCCGCCGGGTTTCACGCCCATCGCGCCCAACACGCCGATTTCGCGCGTGCGTTCGAAGACGGCCATCATTTGCGAGTTGAGAATGCCAATCGCCACCACGCACAGCATGATGATGCCGAAGACGCCCATCGCCGAGGATTTCATGTCCATGGTTTGCTTCAGTTCCGGGAAGGAATTGACCCAGGTATCCATTTCATAGCCGGGCTGGGCGGCGCTGATGGCGCTGATGACGCCTGCTTCCTGCCCAATCTGCTTCAGCGAAATAACAACTTCGGTCACCTGTCCATCCAGGCCAAAAAGCTGCTGGGCCTCGCCGAGCGCCAGGTACAGGGTATTTTTTTCCACGCTGGGCACGCCGACATCATAAATGCCGATGATTTCCATCGTGCGCTGACGGTTTTGCTCGTGCGCGGCGCGGGCTACCAGCGTCAGACGGTCGCCGAGGGTCACATTCATGGCAGTCGCCAATCCCTGGCCGATGACGATGACATCGCCATCCTGCGCGCTGAGGTAACGCCCGGCGCTGATATTTTGCGCCACCGGGCTGACGAGGGCTTCTTTTTCCGGCTCAATGCCGATGACAGCCACCGAAAATGCGCCCTCGCGGTTGGTGACGATTCCGCCGGTGCTGATGCGCTGCGAGGCGGCGACAACATTCGGCTGGCTTTCGGCGGCGGCAAGCAGCGCCTGCGGGTCATCCAACGCCAACAGCGGCTTGCGCCCGATTTTTTCGTTGTAGCCAGGCGCGTGAATTTGGATGTTGCCACCCAGCAGTTGAATGGCGTTGCCATATACGGCCTGTTCAAAGCCGCCAATCAGCCCATCATAAAGTACCAAAAACGACATCATCACGCCCATCGCAACGGCGATGATGAGCGTGCGGCGGCCCTGCCGCCAGACATTGCGCCATGCCAGGCGCAGGTAAAGGGTCATGAGTCTTTCCTTTCTGGGGTTGTATTTCGCAAACCGTATTCCATCACATAGAGCAGCTGATCAATTTTGCTTTGAGTCTCGGGCAGGCGTATCCAGGCCATGACATCCGCCTGCTGTTGAATTTCGCGCATGATGTAGGTGGTGATGGCGTTGCTCCAGGTTTCCATTACCAGCACCGCCAGCGGAAGTTCCACCTGCGGGTCGAGTTCGCCGCGCTCGCGCGCCTGGGTCACCATCGCCGTCAGCGCAGAGACGCTTCGTTGGCGCAAATCTGCAAACAGTGGGCCGAAGTACAGGCCTTCGGTGAACAAAACCCGCACCAGCGCCTGATTCAGCCGGGGGTAGGCAGAATTGAATTCCATCCCGGCTTTAATCATCCAGCGAAAATAGCCGAAAGTATCCTGCCCCGAACTTGGCGGGTGTTTATCGCGGAAAAAGTTTTTTTTCTCTTCTTCGATGACGCGCATCAGATAATTGAACACATCGCGTTTGTCGGCAAAGTATTGATAAAAACTGCCTTTGGAAATCCCGCTGGCAGCCACGATGCGATTGGTGGAGGCGTTTTCCAGCCCGCAGGCGGAAAATTCGTCAATGGCCGCCTCCACAATTTTGCGGCGCTTGTCTTCGGGCAGGTTGAGAAAGGTTTGCTTGGGCATAAATGTGACCTGGTTGTCATGTGACTTTCTGGTCACATTCTACGCCGGGGCCGCCAAAAAATCAAGAGGGGGCTGTTATAATTTTTGTGTCGCCGCAGGGCGCAAACTGCGAAAGGTTCTCATGTCAAAAAATTTACCCAATACCCCCGTTCATAAAAATCCTGCCCCGCTGATTCGGGTTTCCGGGTCACATCTCGAAATGGGCCGCCAGATTGGCGAAGCCTGCCGCGAAAAAGTGCTGCACAGCGTGGAAAACGCCCGCATCTTGTTGGACGAGGCCTACGAGCAGTTGGAATTAACCTGGGCCGGGGCGCAGATTCAGTCGCGCAAGTACCTGCCCTTTGCCGAGGAACGCTATCCGCAATATGTGGAGGAAATGCGCGGCATAGCCGAGGGCGCGAGTGTGCCGTTCAACCAAATTGTCACGCTCAACACCATGGAAGCCGTCACCACCGATGCTTTACATCTGACGCGCTGTACCAGTTTTGCCGTCAACGAGCAGCGCACTGCCGATGGGCATGTGCTGGCCGCGCACAATGAAGATTGGGTGCCCGAAGATGAAGAGGATGTTTACGTTGTTCACGCCACGCCCAGCGATGAACCACCCTTTTTGGCGATGAGTTATGGCGGGCTGCTGCCCAATATCGGCTTCAATGTTCATGGCGTTTTGCAGTTGATTGATTCGGTTTATCCCAACGACTCGCGCATTGGCATTCCGCGCCTGGTGGTGGCGCGCGCGGTGCTGGCGGCGAAAACCCCGGCGGATGCTTTGCGCATGGCGCTGGTGCCGCATCGCGCGGCAGGCTACAATCATCTGCTGGTGCATGAAAGCGGTGAAATCTACTCGGTGGAAATTTCGGCGCGGCGCTTCGATTTGCTCTACGGGCTGGATGGTTACATGGCGCACACCAATCATTATGTTTCGGCCAAAATGCAGGAAATCGAGGATGAACCCGAAAGCCTGATTTCCTCGCGCGTGCGTTATTTGCGCGCCAACCGTCTGCTGCGCCAAAGCCAGACGCATACCATTAAAACCCTGCAGACCATTCAAAAAGACCATGTCAATTTTGCCAATTCGATTTGCAACCACGCCATTGATGGCGCCGATCCGCTCGACCGCGAGAAAACCATCAACGCCATGGTTTTTGACCTGACCGCGCGCGAAATCCATGTCGCCTGGGGCAATCCCTGTCAGAACGCCTACCACACCTATCACCTGGACGAGTAAA
>JAVHNW010000303.1:0-1881 GCA_036169755.1 bacterium
CTCGCCTGTGCGCACCATGACCGCCACCATCGCCGCCGAAATGGGCGAAGTTGCCAACGGCAGCGTTCACTACCACACCCTGTTTTTCATCGGCATGGTGCTGTTTCTGATTTCGCTGGCGGTCAATATCACTGCCTCGGCAGTTGTTTTCCGCTCGCAAAAACGCGCCGAGAGAGTGCTTTCATGAAAAAAATGATTCTCAATCGCAACCTTACCCAGCGCCTTGGCTTTGGCCTGCTGACGCTGATGGCCGCCTTAACCGTCGCCCCGATTATCGCCGTGGTGATTTACGTCATCGCGCGGGGCGGCCCGGCAATTTCGTGGGAGTTTTTGAGCGGTTTCCCGCGTGACGGAATGCGCCAGGGCGGAATTTTGCCCGCGCTGGTTGGCACGCTGGCGCTGACGGTGGGCACCGCCCTCTTTTCGGTGCCGCTGGGCGTGGCCGCCGCCGTTTACCTGGCTGAGTACGCTCCAGAAAACGGGCTGACCCGCGTTATTCGGATTGCCATCATCAACCTGGCGGGCATTCCCTCGGTGGTGTACGGCCTGTTTGGGCTGGGACTGTTTGTGCTCTTTCTCAAATTTGGCACCAGCATCCTTTCGGCCTCGCTGACGCTTTCCATCATGACCCTGCCGGTGATTATTTCCACCGCCGAGGAAGCCCTGCGCGCCGTGCCGCAATCCTTCCGCACGGTCTCAATTTCCCTGGGCGCCACGCGCTGGCAAACCATCCGCCGGATTGTGCTGCCCGAAGCCCTGCCCGGCATCCTCACCGGCGTGATTTTGGGGCTGGAGCGCGCCGCCGGAGAAACCGCCCCGATTCTCTTTACCGGCGCAGCCTTTTTTTTGCCGCGCCTGCCCAATTCTCCCTTTGATGCGACCATGGCGCTGCCGTACCATCTTTTCGTCATTTCCACGCAAGTGCCAGAAATGCCCTTCCAAATTCAATATGGCACGGCGCTGGTGCTGATTGCTTTTGTGCTGGGCATGAACCTGATTGCCACCGTCATTCGTTCACAGGCGCGGGCGCGGAGGCAGTGGTAATGGAAAAAATTCAAATTGAAGCGCTCACCCTGCAGTACTCCGATGGCGCCGAATCGCTGCGCAATGTTTCCATGAACATCCGCGAAAACGCCATCACCGTGCTGTTTGGCCCGGCGGGCGGCGGTAAGTCATCCCTGCTGCGCTGTCTCAACCGGCTGAACGACCTGGCGGATGTGCAAACCGTCAGCGGGAGAATTTTGCTGGATGGGGAAAACATCCTCGACCCCAAAGTGGATGTCATCGCCCTGCGCCGCAAGGTGGGCATGGTTTTTGCCCGTCCGGTAGTTTTGCCCTTCTCCATTTATGGCAACCTGACCTATGGGCTGGAGGTGATGGGCGAAAAACGTAAATCGCGCCTGGACGAGGCCGCCGAGCGCAGCCTGCGCCAGGCGGCGCTGTGGGAGGAAGTTCGAGACCGTCTGAACGACCCGGCGATTGCCCTTTCGGGCGGGCAGCAGCAGCGCTTGTGCCTGGCGCGCGCGCTGGCGCTGGAGCCGGAAGTGATTCTGCTCGATGAACCGACCAGCGGCCTCGACCCCATCTCGACCGGCAAAGTCGAAGCCAGCCTGCAGGAACTCAAAAAAAACTACACCATTTTGTTGGCGCCGCATTCGGTTCAGCAGGCGGCGCGTGTAGCCGATTTCGCCGCTTTCTTTTTGCAGGGCGAACTGATAGAATTTGGCGAGGGAAAGAATTTATTTACCGCCCCGCAGCAAAAACGCACGGAAGATTATGTGACTGGCCGCTTTGGGTAATTTTTATTTATTCGGCCAGGGTTGATCTGTGTTTTCTTTTTGGAGGAAAAATGTTACGCAAAAATTTTGAACACGAAATTCA
>JAVHNW010000304.1:0-1877 GCA_036169755.1 bacterium
CCTACCTGGAAACCCTGCTGCAAACCGGCCTCGACCATCTGATGATGGTTTTGCCCACCGGCGCCGAACCCAACTGGCAGGCCCTGCAAAACGCCATCGCCGCCGATATTTTCCTGGCAGTTCACCTCACGCTCACCCCGCAAAACATCGCTGGCGCGCGCGCCCAAATGCAAAAATTGCACACCGCCGGAATTGAAGCGCTTTCGCTCAGCCTGAGCGACCCCGCCCTGCACGAAGAAGCCTCCCGCCTGCGCGATTTCGCCGCCGAATTGGGGCTGCGCCTCATCGCCGATTTGCCGGTTCCCTACTCCGCCACCAACCCGGTGGCCCTCGAAACCGCCGAAGAAAACGAAATCCCTGGCGCGGGCCGGGCCTGGTTGTACGTTGAACCCGATGGAGACGTGCTCCCCGCGCAAGGCATGCCCGAAACCATCCTCGGCAATTTGCTGAGCGACCCCTGGGAAAAAATCTACCCATAACGCGCCACTTGTGAAACACCGGGCATGAAACCATCATAGCGGGTATAATTTCTTCATGCTCTCACTTGCGCCGCTGGAAACGGTAGACTACCTGGCGATTGGTCACCTGACGGTAGACCTTACCCCGCAGGGGCCGCTACTCGGCGGCTCTGCCGCCTACGCCGCGCTGACCGCCCTGGCGCTGGGGCTGCGAGTCGGCGTGGTCACCGCCTGGGGCGGCGAAATCCCGCTGACAGAATTGGGCCAAATTCCCGTCATTGCCTCCCCGGCAGAACATTCCACCACGTTTGAAAACATCTCCGCCCCCGCTGGGCGGATTCAGATTTTGCGGCAGCGCGCCCCCCAAATTGACCTGGCCCTGCTGCCAGACGCCTGGAAGCGGACCAAAATCATTCACCTGGCGCCGGTTGCCGCAGAACTTGCCCCCATTTTGCCGGACAATTTGCGCCCGGCGCTGCTTGGGCTTACCCTTCAGGGCTGGCTGCGCGCCTGGGACGAAAGCGGGCGCGTGCGCCCCAGCGCCTGGCCCGCCGCCGAAAACGCCCTCTCCGCCGCTGGCGCCGCCGTCTTCAGCCTGGAAGATGTCGGCGGTGACGAGGAACAAATCGAGGCCTGGGCGCATTTTTCGCGGCTGATGGTGGTCACCGAAGGCGCGGCGGGCTGCCGGGTTTTCTGGCACGGCGACAGTCGCCGCTTTCGCGCCCCAACCGTCCGCGAGCTGGACGCCACCGGCGCCGGGGATGTCTTCGCCGCCGCATTTTTTGTCCGACTGGCGCAAACCCGCGACCCGTGGGAAGCCGCCCGTTTCGCCTCGCAGGCCGCCGCCATTTCCGTCACCCGCCCTGGTTTGCAGGGCGTCCCCACCCCCGCCGAAATCCAGCGCTGTCTGGTCGAGGTGCTTTCCTAAATTTTCCTTTTCCACCAACCAACATTTATGACGAAAACGTACACACTTGTCAATCAAAAAGGCGGGGTCGGCAAAACCACCACCGCCATTAATTTGGGCGCTTACCTGGCCCGCCTCGGCCAGCGCGTGCTGATTGTAGATTTGGACGCGCAGGCCAACGCCACCTCCTGCCTGGGCGTGGATAAAAGCGAAATTAAGGCCGGAACCTATGAGGCGCTGCTCGGCTTGGCTCCCGCCGCCAGTTTGTTGTGGAAAAACCCCGACCTGCGCCTGTGGCTTTTGCCTTCTTCCCCATCCCTGGCCGGGGCCGAAGTGGAACTGGTGGATACTCCTCGGCGCGAATATCGTTTGCGCGAGGCGCTGGAACCGCTTGGCGGGCAGTACGATTACATTTTGATAGACTGTCCGCCCTCACTCAGCCTGCTGACCATCAATGGTTTGCTGGCCGCCCGTGATGGAGTGATTGTGCCGGTGCAATGCGAATACCTGGC
>JAVHNW010000305.1:0-1863 GCA_036169755.1 bacterium
TCCGCCTTGATGGAGGACAGTTGCGGAATATCCAGCGACAAAAGTTGTTCACGTTCAGTGACTGCGCTGGAAAGTTCCTGGGCCACCGAGCGCAGCAGATCGGTGACAAAAACTTCCTCGCGGTGCATTTCTTTGGTGCGCGCGTCCAGTTGGGCAATGTCGAACATCGAATCCATAATTTCATGCAGGCGCAGGGTGGATTTGTGAATGCCTTTGATAAATCCACGCACATCGTCTGAAAGTGTCTCGTTTTCCAGCAGCATTTCGGCATAGCCGCGCATGGCGGTCAGCGGCGTGCGTAATTCATGTGAAGCGATGCTGATGAAGTTGGATTTGGTCATTTCCAGCACGGCCAGGTCGTGATTGGCCTTGTCGAGGTAGGTGTAGGCTTCGCGGATTTGGGTATTCAGTTTTTTGAGATTTTCCACCAGCCTGGCGTTTTCGAGCGCAACGCCCGTCTGGCTGGCAATCGCCGCCAGCAGGTTTAAATCTTCCTCGGTGTAGCGCCGCCCCGAGCCAGTGGGGCCCAGCGCCAGCAGGCCAATCCATTCCCCTTTTGAGTAAATCGGCACGTAAACATCCATGCCCAGCGAGCTCATCCATTTGCGCTCGTTAAGCGGCGCTTCCAAAAAAGCGGGCGCAAAATCAACGTCATATTGCAGCAGGGCCTCATGCTCTTCCGTCAGATAGCGGACGATGGGGCTGTCACCCACCAGCAGCCCTGTCGCTTTGGATTGGCTGCCTGCGCCACGAATTCCACTGAGGCGATAAATTTTGTGGCCGCCTTCGGCCAGTTCGGGGTCTACTAAAAACAAAAAGCCCTTGCGCACTTCCAGGGTTTGCATGATGATGCCAACTACCACGGTCGCCAGTTTTTCCAGGTCGAGAATGTTGCTGATGCTGGTGGAATATTCGCGCAGGGTTTGTGAGACATCGTAGGTTTCAATGCGAAAAAGCCGGTTGAACAGGCTGCGTACCGCGTTCAGCATGGGCGCAAAAATAATGGAAATGAGCAGGGCAACCGTGGCCCCCGCCAGCAGCGGATTAAACCCCGTCAGCCCGCCAAAGGCTGCCTGCGCCGCCTGCATTCCCGCCAGGTAAACCAGCATCGTCAGCAGGGAGGTGGTCAGGTAGGTGAGGAATTGCCGGAATAAATCGCGGGTGTCGGGCAAGTGCGCGCGCAGGGCCAGGTAGGTCATCAGCGCCGCCGCGCCCACCCGCAAAATGTTTTCGCGCGGCCCGGCGCTGTAAAAAATCAAAATATCGTTGAGCAGCGCCAGCCCAATCAGTGGATAAAGATAGGAAAGTAAATTATGCAGCATCGGCTGAGTGGCTTTGCGCGAGGCGTAAAAGACCAGAATCAGCGCCCCCAGCCCAAATGCCAGCCACGAACCAAAAAGAAAAACAATGTTTTTCAAAAACGCCAGCGCCAGCGCCCAAGCCAGCGAAAGAAAAATAGGCCACGGCGGAAGGTTGGCAAAGCCCGCGCTCAAAACCAGGTGAAAAATGAGCAGCGCCGACAGCAGTGCGCCAATATAATCCAGCTGGGCGCCCGTCTGCGCGTCAAGCGCCAGCCAGCCCAGGTCACCCGCGGCGCTGAAAAGTTGAATCGCCAGCGCCGCGGCCAGGTAAATCCACACCAGGCCCGTCAACCGCCCCCATCCGCTAGAGCGGCGCAGCACCAATCCCAGCAAAACCGACAGTACCAAAGCGGGCAATAATTTGATAAGATAAGGAAGAAAATCACCCATGCCAGCTAGTATAACCGAATTCAACTATGCGTGATTACGCCGGGAGAAATGGAATGCTGCGCCTAATTTGCCGCCCGCAAGCCGCCCTGACTTTTGAATTTCACATCTCGCG
>JAVHNW010000306.1:0-9598 GCA_036169755.1 bacterium
TTCCGATGTCACATTTGCTCCAGTTTGTGGGGGAGCGTTATTTGGCGCGCGTGCAGGTCGGGTGGCAGCGAGCGATGTTCCATCAGCAAAACGGCGGTCACGTCCAGGTTGGAAGTCATCACCTGCAGGTAGGAACGCATTGCCAGACGCAGTTTTTCATCGGCGGGGACATTTTGCGCCATGACGGCGCTCATTCCATCGGTCAGCAAAACCAGGGCGCGGTCGAGCAGTTCCACCAGCAGTTCCTGTTTGCTGGAAACATGGTGATAGAGACTGGCTTTTTGCAGGTTGACGGCTTCAGCGATGTCGGCCATTGAAGCGCCATGAAACCCCTTTTGGCGAAAAACGAGCGCGGCGGCTTCCAAAATATCATCACGAGTCATACATTCTCCCTACCGAACGTTCGGTAGGGATAGTTTATCAAAGCCTCGTGCGAGAGTCAAGAGTGAAAATGTTCCCGCAAAAAATTGGCGGCGCGGGAAATTAAATCTGCCGCCCCGCTGCGCGACTGGGTCAGCGGGTCTTTGACGCGCCACTCGCCGGGTTCGGCAATCGCGTGCAAAAATCCGCTGACGCGGAACCAGAAAATCAACATGCGGTAGGCGGGCATCAGCGGCAAAATCCAAACATTATCGCGCAGGCGGGCGCGGGCCGATGCGTCCACCCCGTTGAGTGAGACGAAAAACCAAAGCAGATCCACCAGCAGATAAAACAGGTAGATGATGAAGAGCGAAATGAAGACGAAAGAAACCGGGTAGTCGAACAAAATCAGAACCGGCAGAAAAAAAGTCCACACCAGGCGGGTGAAGGCCAGGGTGTGGTCAATCAACAAAACGCGCGAGGGGGTGAACCCGTAGGGTTTCCAAAAGGAACCCTGCATCAGGCCCGCGTGCCGGGCGCTGACTTCGACCTGGCCGCGCTGCCAGCGCACGCGCTGGGCGTAGAGCGAGGCCAGCGACTCAATCGGGTGGACGAAGGCGATTGCTTCGGTGACGCAAATAATGCGGTATTTGCTAAATTTTTCGTAGAGGTGGAAGGTCATGTCGGTGTCTTCAGTGACAGTTTCCTGGCCGTAGAGGTTGGTCTGCACCAAAATTTCGCGCCGAAAGACCGAAAACGCGCCCGAAAGCGTGTATAGATTTTTGAGAATGGATTGATGCGCCCGCCCGATGTGGTAGGCGGTGATGTATTCAAAATATTCGCAGCGGGTGATAAGTTGATTCAGCGGCGAGGCGTCTGAGGCGACTGGCAGGATGTGAATCGCCCCGGTAGCGGCGGCCACGTCCGGCTGCGACTCAAACGCCTCCACAATTCGCCGCACGGATAGCGGCGTCAGCACGACATCGCTATCCACGTTGAAGACGTAATTGCCACGCACCAGGTGAATCCCCGCGTTGAGCGCCCAGGCTTTGCCCTGGTTCATCACCGACATCCAGCGCACGTTCAGCCCATGGCGGCCCTGAATTTCCTGAAAAACGCCGAAGGAACTGTCGGTACTGCCGTTGTTGACGACAAAGACTTCCATCTTGTCGAGTGGATAATCCTGCCGGGCGATGGATTCGAGGCAGGCGAGCAGGGTTTGCTGGCTGTTGTACACCGGGATGACAATGCTGACCAGCGGAAAATACGTCAGCGGGGCGGGCTTTTTGGCGCGAATCCGCAGCCAGAAAACCGTCACCAGGCTGACGAGGGTATCCACGCCGTCCACCATCAGCGGAATCAGCAGCCAGACGCCCCAAAAGATGACAAAACTCCAGAGCGTACTCACTTTTTCCCCGACATGCGCTCACGCACCAGGCCAGCCACAACATAAACCGTTGGGCGGGTGATGAGAAACCAGTAAATCGCTACCGTCATGCCAAAAAAAGCGGCCTTCGCCAGGAAAGTGTGCGCCAGCACCAGCACGGGTTTTCCCAGCCAGTGCAGGAGCACGACAATAATCATCAGCCGCAAAATGTTGGCGCCCCAGGTGAGAAAAAGCCCGGCCAGCACGCTGAAAATGCGGCGGGCAGAACTCCAGCCGGGGTAGAACGCCACCAGGCTGACGACAACAATGCTTTCCAGCATTCCGGAAGATTCGACTCCAATTTGTAAAACTGTCCACCCCACGTTTTGGGTGATGACCAGCACCATCAGCAAGCCGGGCGCATTTTCAAAAGTTTGGGTGGCAATACCCAGCAGACCAGAAAACTGGCTGACGGAAAAAGCGACCAGCCGCGCCAGCGAAACTTGAAACTGCCAGGCGTTGGCGATGCTCACCATCCAATAGGCCGAGCCAATCGCCGCCAGCGCGTAGTACGGCAGCCAGATGTGATACACGCGGAAGAAAATCACCGCCGCCAGCCACAGAATGAAAAAGAGCAGAAAGAACCAAATCATGCCCCCATTTTATCTTGCCTTTGACGCAAACGGGCCATCCAAAAAACGGCGGCAGCCAAAATGAGGCCCAGCAGGGCCCAGCCCAGCGCGTTGGCGGGACTCCACTGAACGGGGGTGTTGAGCGAATCTGAAATGGCGCCACCTTCATTTTCTTCGGGCGCAACCGTCAGCCCGATGTTGATGGTTTGTCCGGGGGTCATGCCCAGCAGGCCCATCGGCACGCCCCATTCCACTTTTTTGCCGCCTTCGTTCTTGCTTTCGCCGTAGTCGGTGTTATTGGCAATTTGGGCAATGAACTGGTTGGTGCCGGTGTAAACGGTCACGTCCACTTTGGAATTATTTTTTTTTGGCTCGTAGGTCACTTGCACCAGGCGGTCTTCAGGCTCATTGAAAATGCCATTGTTGTTCATGTCAAAACTTTGCCAAATGATGATTTGCTGATCTGAAGGCAGGCGTTCCAGCATAAAAAACAGGGTGCTGACGCCAGGGTTGGTGGCAAAATAAAATTTGGTAAAGTCGGTGCCATTATTGCCATCGCCGCTGGGGTCGGTGACGTAGGCCTGACCAACCCAGTCGTTAAAGAGGCTGTCCAGCACAATCAACCCGGCGGCGCGCACCGGCGAAATCGCCAGGATGGACACCATCAGCGCAAAAAGTAGCGACCAACGCTGTAAATTTTTCATTTTTCACTCTCCTTTGCGATGCGTGGGCGGCGGAAAAACAGCGCCAGCAGGCAAATCAACACCGACAGGCTGAGCATCGCGCCGGCATAGTAAATGCCCGTCGGTGCAAAACCAATTTTCAGGGTGTGATTTCCAGCGGGCAGGCGCAGCGCCACCAAATTTTCCAGCGCAAAAGCCGCAAGGCGCTGACCATTTTCGGTGACAAAAAAACCATCATGCGCCGCCACAGGAATCAGGATAAGCGCATCCCGCTCCAGCAACACATCAAACTCATAACCGTTTGCCCCGGCGCGATAATTTTTGAGCGGAACAAATTGCGGCGGGACAAACTCCGTCAGCGCGGGCGGAAAAATTTTCCGCAAAAAAGTGATGGTCGCGGCATCGCCGGTTTGCGAGGCGGCGTACACCAGGTTGAATCCAATGAACCAGATTTTCCCCGCGCCGACCGGCTGGTAGCCCCACAAAGCGGCGGTTTGCCCCAGATAAGGCACAGTAATTTGCTCCACCGGCAGGCCCTGCGGGACGATGGCGTGCCACAACTGGCCGGAACTGCCCGGCCCCGGCAGCGATTCGCCGCTGGAAAGAGTCAGCGGCGCGGCATCCAAAAAAATCGGCTCGCCCCACACGTCCAAAAAATGGGGGATTTGCGCCAGCGGGTCGGGCGGGGTGCCGGTCAAATCAACAATGACCTGCACGCCGGCGCCGGCGGCCTGGCGGAGCAGGGATTCGGCAGCCGCCTGGTTGTTCCAGCTGAAGCCGGAGAGAAAAATCGTCTGGTAGCGGGTCAGTGTTTCGAGGGGATATTCGTCCACGATGGCAGAGCCGCCCAGCGTCAGCCCGGGGAAAAGGTAGGCCAGGTTTTGCGCGCCGCGCCCAATGCCGAGGGCGCGTTCTGACAAAATGGCCGCGCGCGGCTGACCGGGACGGGTGAAGAGCGTCAGCCGGGGAAAATCCTGGCGGGTGAAGCCCGCCGCCTCCAGCGGGAGCGGCGTCACCTGCAGCGCGAGAACCGCATCCACACCGTATAAATCCAGGCGGCTGAGCAGGTATTCTGCGTGGCCTTGAATCAGCGCGTCATTGAGCGCAGCCACGTTGCGGGCGGTGTGCGCGCCCTGGTAGGCCCAGCCGAAAATTTGTTCGCGTCCGGCCTGCGCGCTGAGCAGGTAGGTCGGCGCAGAGCCGAGGCGGCTTTCATCGAGAGTCGCCACACGCCAGCCGGGACTCTGCTGAAGGCGCGTCACCGCCTGTTCGAGCGAGGCGTCTGCGGGGCGTAAAAAAATGAGACGGGCGGAGGGCGAAAAGTCGAGCGCAATCAGGGCAAAACTGAGCAGTAGCGGCCAGCGCCAAATTCCAGGCAGTCGCGCGGCCAGCCACAAAACGGAAAGGAGCAGCAGCGTGCTGGCCGCGCCGAGAAAACGCAGCGGCCAAAGCAAATTACTGAGCGGCAGGGCGTTGAACACGGCGTTGACGCCCGGCAGGCTGAGCGCAATCATCAGCAGGGCGGCCAGCGCCAGCGCCGGGGCAAAGTTTCGGCGCGGACGGGTGAGCGCCAGCAGCAGCGGCGCGGTCAGCAGAAGCGCGGCGCCTACATAAATTCCCTCGATATTTTCACGCAGGTTGGGGCGCAGCATTTGCGCCAGCGGAATAACCGCCAGGGCCTCGGTCATGGCGCGCGCGTCCAGGCCGGTAATTCCGCCCTGCAGGCTGGGCAGCAGCCAGAAAGCGGCCAGCGCCATGCCGAGCGCCATCCAAACGAGGGCGGCGAGCGCATTTTTGAGGGGAGCCGCGCCAAAGGCTGCGGCCAGCAGAGCCACCACGCCCAGCGTAACCGCGGCGATGGCGGCCATCATGGCGTGAGTCAGCACGGTCAGCGTGAAGGCGAGCGCCAGGAAAAACTTCCAACGGCGGGCGGGGGTCTCCAGCAGGCGCAGAAGAAAATAAAGCGTCAGCGGGAAGAGAGCGCTTGCCAGGGCGCGCGGCAGGTTTCCCTCCGCCAGCGCCACGCGCAAATGGTCGGGCGTCATCAAAAAAAGAGCCGCCGCTAAAAAAGCGGCGAAGCGTCCCAGCCAGCGGGCGAAAGGCAAAATGGCGAGGCTGCCGAGCCAGGCGCAGAGAAAGACAAACCAGTTGGCGGCGGCCAGCCCACTCAGCCAGAACAGTGGCAAAAGCAGGTAGTAGGGCAGCGGCGGGTAATAGCGAAAAAGCTGAATTCCCAAATACCAGCCGGGGAAAAGATTGGGGTAGAAATTTCCGGCGCGGATTTGCTGGTCGAGGTAACTGACCTTCATCAGGTGGCCGAGGGTGTCGGAGCCCCAGGGCAGACCGGAGGAAAAAAGAATCGGGGCGTAGAGGCCGAGGGCCAGCCCCAGCAGAATCAGCGGGGTGAGCGACCAGAGCGATTTATGCCATTTTTTCATAGGTAATGCCCTCGTCTGGCGATTCCCAGAGCGTTACCCCCATCAGTTCAATTTCATTGGCGGCCAAAATCCGTTCCAATTGGTGAAACAAAACGCCGGAAAGTACCTCGGTTGTCGGCTCTAAATTATGAAAGGGTGGCAGTTCGTTGAGCAGCTGGTTGTTGTACCTGGATAGAACTTCGTAAGCAATTTCGCGCAGATGGGTAAACCCAACCACCATCTGATTGGTCGAATCGAGGTTGGTGCTGCGGCAGCGAATTTGAATACGGTACGAGTGAACATGCTCATCCCCACGATGTCCATTCATCGTCACCGAATGGCGTGAAATGAAGAAAGTGTCAAAGACAACTTCAAAAGCGTGCTGGCGCGGATGGAGGATTTCGTTCTGGTCAACGAGCCAAAAATCATCAGGGAGTGACATAAAATACCAAACGGGAGAAAAAGGATGGTTTTGATTATAAATTTAGCCACCCGATTTGACGTTACAACTGCCTGACAGCCTGTTTCAGATGGCAATATGCTATAATTTGGGCATGACGCTTCCAGAAACTCCCCTCGCAGCCGCCCCGGCAGAACAAAATCCACAAGCCGCCGCCGAACAGCGCAAAATGATGATTGGGCTGGCAACCGGCCTGGTTTTGATTGTACTCTTCATCGGCGTTTCCGCCTTTTTTTTGTTCACCACCCAGGAAGGCACAACCACCCGCATCCGCGATATTTTTATCATTTTTATGGCGCTGGAATCGCTGGTGATTGGCGTGGCGCTGATTATTCTGATTGCCCAGGTCGCCACGCTGATTAATTTGCTGCAAAACGAAGTACGCCCGATTTTGGAGGCGACCAACGAAACTGTCAAAACGCTGCGCGGCACGACTGCCTTTTTGGGTGAACACCTGGCGGAACCCGTTATTCAACTCAATTCTTACCTGGCTGGTCTCCAGCGTCTGCTGGAAATGGTCGGCCTAAAAAAGAAGTGACCTATCTCACAAAAGGAGAAAATACAATGTCTGACAATGATGAATTTGGAGCCTTTTTAGTTGGTTTTATCATGGGCGGCCTGGCCGGAGCAGTGGCCGCCTTGCTGCTCGCCCCGCAGTCTGGAGAGGAGACTCGCGCCATCATCAAAGAACGCTCAATTGAGCTGCGCGACCAGGCCTCCGCTGACGCGGAAGAAGCCTGGAAACGCGCCGAAGAAGCCGCCAAACAGGCCCGCGCCCGCGCCGAAGAGGCCACCAAACAGGCCCGCGCCCGCGCCGAAGAACTGGCGCAGCAGGCCCGCAGCCAGGGTGAAGAAATCAGCCTGAAAGCGCGCGCCAAAGGCAAGGAACTGGTCGAGGGCGCCAAAAAAATTGCCAGCCGCAAAAAAGCTGAAATCGAAGCGCCCGCCGAAGCCTCAGGCGCCGAGTAACATCAACAAAGATTAACAGGGCAGGAGAAATTCTCCTGCCCTGTTTTTTTGCGTTCAAAGCGTCCACAGGCCCGGTCAATGATAAAATTCGGGCATGGAAATTCAAATTGCAGCAGCCAAAACCAACAAATACGCCGTTTCTCAAAGCGGAGACACGCTCGAAGTGGTGGAGCGCCCCAACGGCGGGCTGTCCATCGTTCTAGCAGACGGGCAGTCCTCCGGGCGCGGCGCCAAGGCCGTTTCCATGCTGGTCGTGCGCAAAGTCATCAGCCTGCTGGCCGAAGGCGTGCGCGATGGCGCAGCGGCACGGGCTGCCTCCGACAGCCTGTACACCGAAAAAATGGGCAAGGTCTCCAGCACGCTCAACATCGTTTCGGTGGATATGCAAACCCAAACCATTGTGCTGGCGCGCAACAACGAATGTCCCATGTACCTGGCGCACGGCGACCAGATTGAAAGGCTGGAAGAAACCAGCCAATCCATCGGTGTCGGGCGCAACACCCGCCCGGTGATTACGGAAATTCCCATCGAGGCCGGGCTGACCGTGGTGGTCTACACCGACGGGCTGGTACACGCTGGCAAACGGCGCGGCGAACCGATGGATATTGGCCTGACGCTGAGCGGCCTGCTCGAAGATGGCAACCCCTCGCCGCAGGAACTGGCAGACGCCCTGCTGATGCAGGCCCTGCGCCTCGATGATAACCGCCCGGTAGACGACATCAGCGTCGTTGTCCTGCGCGTGCTCCAACGCGAAGACGGCAACATCCGCCGGATGAGCGTACAACTGCCCCTCGCCCTATGAAAAATATCTGGAACGCCTGGCGGGTCTCGTGGCGCGACACGAAACTGCTGCTGCGTGAGTTTCGCGGCGCGCTGACCACCTTCAGCCTGGCAATTTTCGGCTGTGCTTTCATCTACTACACGCTAGCGCAGTCTTACCACGAGCCAATCGAAACTTTCGCCGAATCGCTGTACCTGATGCTGACGCTGACCTTTCTGCAGCCCAGCCAGGATTTCCCCAACCACGCCGGTCTGCAAATTTTCTATTTCATCATGCCCATTTTGGGCGTGCTGACTCTGGCGCAGGGCCTGGCTGATTTCGGCTTTCTACTGTTCAACCGCCGCGCGCGGAGCAAGGAATGGGAAATGGCGCTCGCCTCCACCCTCAACCAACACCACATTCTGGTCGGCATGGGCCATCTCGGCTATCGCGTGGCCGACCAGCTGCACGACATGCACGAAAAAATCGCCATCATTGACCAAAATCCCTCGGCAGATATGACCGGCGCAGTTCAAAAAATGGGCATTCCCATCATTCACGATGACGCCTCGCGTCAATTCGTACTGGAAGCCGCCAACATCACCAAGGCCAAATCCATCATTTTGTGTACCCAAAATGACTCGCTCAACCTGAAGATTGCGCTGATGGCGCGCCACCTGAACCCACAAATTGAAGTCATCATCCGCATTTTTGATGAAGATTTCGCCCAAGCCCTGCACGAACAATTCGGCTTCAACGCGCTGAGCGGCACCAGCATCGCCGCGCCTGTTTTCGCCGCCTCCGCCGCCGGGGTAGACATCACCAATCCGATCAGCATCGAAGGCGAAGCGCTCAGCCTGGCGCGGCTGACCATTACACCCGATTCCGGGCTGGTCGGAAAAACGGTCGGCTTCATCGAAGACAACTTCAGCGTCTCCATCCTACTGGTACGCTCCGACCACCGCTCCGAATTTCACCCAACCGACAGCCGCAAAGTGGAAACAAGCAACCAACTGGCCGTGATGGGCAGACCGCAAAAATTGCACGCCCTGCTGCATTTATGCAAAGCGACCTGAGCGGGATTCTCATCGGGCTGGTTGGGCCCTGCGCTTCAGGCAAATCCACCCTGAAGGCCATTCTGACAGCGCGCGGCCTGCGCGTCAAACACATCGCCCAGGAACATTCCTACGTCCAGGATATGTGGCAGCGCCTGACCCACCCCGACCTGCTGATATTTTTGGACGCCTCCTACCCGATCACCCTTCAGCGCCGAAATCTCGACTGGAGCGAAGCCGACTACCTGGAGCAGCATCGCCGCCTGGCGCACGCCCGCCAGCACGCCGATTTTTACCTGCAAACCGACTCGCTTCGCCCCGAAGAAGTAGCCCAAAAAATTCTGGAATTTCTAAAAATGTAGGCGGTCTGCGGTATAATTTCGCCTCGCGCCAGCCATTGGCTGGTATTTTTTTTGAATGGAGTAGGAAACGCATGACACGAAATCAACCTCTCAAACTGGGTCTCATCCTGCTGGTGTTAATTGTCGCCATCTGGATTTCGCTCAGCGACCGCATTCTCATCACCAACCCCTTCAACGGCGCGGTATTGATTGACCGCAACATCGCCCCCCACCTGGGGCTGGATTTGCGCGGCGGTCTGCAAGTTCTCATGGAAGCCGATTTGCCAGCCACCACCAAAATCGAGGCGGGTTCCATGGAAACGGCGCGCACCATCCTCGCCAACCGCACCAACGCCCTCGGCGTGGCCGAAACCACCCTGCAGGTGGCGGGAGAACGCCGCATCGTGGGCGAATTTCCCGGCGCGGAAGACCCCGAAGCCGTCATCGCCAGCCTGAAGCAAACCGGCCTGCTGGAATTTGTTGATACCGGCGACCAATCCCTGCCGGTTGGCACCAGCATTCTGACAGATTTCGGCCTGGAACCCGGCTTTGTCG
>JAVHNW010000307.1:0-9585 GCA_036169755.1 bacterium
CCTGGAACTTTACCCTATTCGGGTTGTGCCGCAGGTGTTGATTTGGGGGGATGAGACGCTGGAAGATGGGGTGGATATTTTGCCAAGCGCGTTTTATACCCGCCTGGCCGCCGCGAAAACCATGCCGACAACTTCGCAGGTTTCTGTTTTGAATATGAAAAAAGCTTTTTCTGCGCTGCTGGAAGAAGGCTATGACGTGTTGGGGATGTTTATTTCCAGCAAGCTTTCGGGTACGCTGCAATCGGCTGTGCAGGGACGCGCCAGCCTGGCGCACGGTATTGAGAAAATCCAGATTCACGATACGAATTCGACCGTGATGGCGATGGGTTTTCAGGTGTTGGCGGTGGCGCGCGCTGCCGCGCAGGGCGCCTCGATGGCTGAATGCCAGGCGCTGGCCGAACACGCCAAAGCCACCACCAATGTTTATTTTGTGGTGGATACGCTCGAATACTTGCATCGTGGCGGGCGGATTGGCGGCGCGGCGCGTCTGCTGGGAACGGCGCTCAATTTGAAGCCGATTTTGAAATTGAATGATGGCCGGGTCGAATCTGCCGAGAAGGTGCGCACCAAATCAAAGGCGATTGACCGTATGATTGATTTGGTGGTCGAGCAGTGCCAGGGAAAATCGCCGGTGCGGCTTTCCAGCCTGCACGCCAATGCTCCCGCCGAGGCCCAGGCTGCCGTGGAAAAAGCCGCCAGCCGCCTGAATGTGACTGAAATCATCCCATCGGAACTCAGCCCGGTGGTTGGCAATCACACCGGCCCTGGTACGATTGGCATTGCCTACATGGCCGGGTTGTAGAAAACTATTCATCCTGCGCGCCTTTTTCTGGGAGACTCTATGAAAAAAATTGCTTTGATTACCGACAGCACCGCTTCGCTTTCGCCCGCGCAAATTGCCCAATACGGGATTGCCACCGTCCCGCTGGTGGTGATTTGGGGCGAGGAAATCTATGCCGACAGCGTCACGATTCACCCGGAGGAGTTTTACACCAAACTGAAAACTGCCAAAATAATGCCCAGCACCTCCCAGCCCTCGGTGGGGAAATTTCAACAGGCCTTTGAGACTCTGCTCGAACAGGATTGCGAAATTTTTGGCATGTTTATTTCTGCCAAACTTTCCGGCACTCTCGATTCGGCCACCCAGGCGCGCGATTTGCTGACCGGCGGCAAGGAGAAAATTCACCTGTTCGACAGCGAAACCACCACCGTGGCGATGAATTTGCAGGTGATGGCGGTGGCGCGCGCCATCGAAGCGGGTGCATCCGTGGACGAATGCTTGCGGGTAGCCAAAGCCGCCCGCGCTCAAAGCGGCGTCTACTTTGTTTTGGACACGCTCGAATTCCTGCATCGCGGCGGGCGTATTGGCGGGGCGGCGCGCTTCCTCGGCACGGCGCTCAACATGAAACCCATTTTGCGGATGTACGAGGGGAAAATCGAGGCCCAGGAACGCATTCGCACCAAGGGCAAAGCCCTCGACCGGCTGATTGAACTCGTCTCCGAGCAGGTCAGCGGCAAAGGCAATATTCGCCTGGCTGCGGCGCACTCCAACACCGAGGCCGAGGCCCAGGCGGTTTTGCGCCGCGCCAGCGCCCAACTCGCGCCAGTCGAAACCTCCATCGCCGATTTAAGCCCGGTCATCGGCACGCATACCGGCCCCGGCACGGTGGCGCTTTCCTACCTGTACGGCTTTTAATGAACAAGGCCGAATTTCTGCAAAAAATTCAACAGCACACCCGCCCGGTGGTGGTGGATTTTTGGGCGCCCTGGTGCGGCCCCTGCCGGGTGACTCGCCCGATACTCAACCGTTTTGCTGAAAAATATCAGGGGCAGGTGGATTTTTGGGAAATCAACGCGGATGAGCAGGCTCTGCTGCTGCAGCAGCTCGGCGTGCGCGGCATCCCCACCCTGATTCTTTTCCGCGCGGGTGGAGAAATTTTCCGGGCGACGGGCGCCCTGCCCGCCCCGACCTACGATCAAATGTTTGCGAATTTGGCATCTGGCAAGGCCATGCGCGCCGCCAGCCTCTCGGCCTTTGAGCGCCTTTTGCGAATCGGCGCGGGCGCAGCGCTTTTGGGTTACGGCCTGCCTCAGTCCAATGGATTGATGATTGCCCTGGGCGGGGTGGTGGCCCTGGCTGGCATTTACGACCTGCTCCCGTTTTGGGAAAGCCTGCGTGAGCGGTTCTCAAAACACAATTAACCGATAAAAAAATCCCGAAGGTTTTCAACACCTTCGGGATTTTTTCTACAGCGCGGGTCTTTTTGTGCGCCAGGTTTCTGCGGCAGTCGCCTGCTCGTAGGCGTACCCGGCGCGGAAGAGAAGCTCCTCGCGGTAGTCGGGGGCGAAGAAATGAATCCCAATCGGCAGACCTGCCGCGTTGAAACCGGCTGGAACAGACATCCCGGGCACTCCGGCGTGATTGCCGGTCACGAGCAATTGGTCGGCGTACTGCATCAGCACCGAATCGCCGTACACCCCGCCGATGGTGAAGGCCGCATCGGGCGTGGAGGGCGTCAGCAGCAAATCCACTTTTTCAAAAGCCTGGTCAAAATCGCGGCGGATGAGTGAGCGCACTTTGAGAGCGCGGTTGTAATATTGCTCGCTGTACTGCGCCGCTGAAACGTACATGCCCATCAAAATTCGCAGTTTGGGCTGTGGGCCAAAGGCCTCGCCGCGTGTTTTGCGGTACATCTCGCGCAAATCGCCCGCCGATTGGGCGCGGTAGCCATACTTGACTCCATCGTAGCGGTGCAGGTTGGAGGCCGCCTCCACGCGCGAAATGACGAAATAGGCCGGAATGCCGTATTTGGTATGCGGCATGGCAATCTTTTCGACAATTTCGGCGCCGCGCAGGGCCAGGCGTTGAGCGGCCTCGCTGACGGCGTTCTGAATTTCGGGCGGCAGGGCGCGTTCCACCAGTTCGCCTGTGTTGGCGTCAAAGTAGGTGATGCGAAAATAGTCGGGCGAAAGACCAATTTTCAGCCCGCGCACATCTTTTTCCATTTCGGCCAAATAATCGGGTGTCGGCAGGCTTACGGCGGTGGCGTCATGCGGGTCGGGCCCGGCCATCACCTGCAGCGCCAGGGCCGCGTCGGTCACGTTGCGCGTCAGCGGGCCGGGGCAATCCAGCGAGGAGCCGAAGGCAATCAGCCCGTAGCGCGAGACGCGCCCATAGGTCGGTTTTAGCCCGACTACGCCGCAGTAGGCCGCCGGCAGGCGGATGGACCCCGCTGTATCTGTTCCCAGTGAGAGCGGGCTTTCGCAGGCGGCGACTGCCGCCGCCGAGCCGCCGGAGGAGCCGCCTGGCACATGCGCCGTGTTCCAGGGGTTGCGCGGCGCGGGCTGAAAGGCGGATGACTCGTTGGATGAGCCGTAGGTGAACTCGTCCAGGTTGACTTTGCCGAGGGTTAGCGCTCCGGCGGCTTCGAGCCGTTCCACGGCGGTGGCGGTGTACGGCGCGATGAAATTTGCCAGGATTTTGGAGGCGGCGGTGCTGGGGGTTCCCTCGACTGTGAAAATATCTTTGACGGTGAGCGGAACGCCTGCCAGCGGGCCGGGGTCTTCGCCACGCTCGATTTTTGTGTCCACGGCTTCGGCCTGGGCGCGGGCGCGCTCGGCTGTCAGCGTGATGAAGGCGTGGATTTTTTCGGGTTCGGTCTGCGGGCTGCCGTCCAACGTACCGGCGGCGCCGTCCACGCGGGCGATGCGTTCCAGCTGCGATTCCAACACGGCGCGCGCGGAAAGCTGCTTTGAGCGCACGCGCCGGGCAATTTCGTGGGCAGAAAGTTCAAAGAGTTCCATCTTATTTCAAATCCTGGTGCGGGGTTTCGGGGACGACAATGTAGCCTTCGGCGGTTTCGGGGGCGCCCTTCAGCAAGTTGGCGGGGGTCGGGTGGGGATGGGCTTCGTCGTGGCGCAGGGCCGGGCTGGCGCCTTTCGTATAGGTTACGCCGCGCGAGGCGATGGGCGTTTCGGCGGCGAGGGGGATGGCCTGCATCTGGTGGATGGCCGTCAACTGGTGGTTGAGTTCGCGGCGCAGGGTTTCACTTTCTTGTGGAGAAAGCTGCAGGGCGGCCAGTTCCACCAGGTGGGCAAACACTTCGGGGTTGATTTCATCACTCATGGGGGCTGTCCTCTTTTGGGGTAAGGATGAATGATTTTAACATCATTGCCGCGCTTGGGCCGCTTTCTTTGAAGGTTTCGGTGTGCAGGCCGCATTCGGTTTTGGTTTTGCCGTCCCAGCGTCCGGCGCGCTCGGCTTCTTCGGGGCGGGTGGCGCGGGTGCAGGGGCGGCAGCCGATGCTGCGGTAGCCTTTTTGCAGCAGGGGGTGAACGGGCAGGCTGTTTTCCAAGATGTAGCCCTGCACATCGGCGCGAGTCCAGTTGAGCAGGGGGTTGATTTTGAGCAGGCCGCCCGGTTCGCGCTCCAAAAATTGGGCGGTTTTGCGGTTTTCGGTCTGATCGCGGCGGATGCCGCTGACCCAGGCATCCAGGCCGCGCAGGGCATTTTGCACCGGCTGCACTTTGCGGACGAAACAGCACAGGTCGGGGTCTTCCTGGGGCAGGTCGCGCCCGAAGCGCTGCAGGAAAGGCTGCCAGGCGGCGGCGGGGCGCAAATCCTGAACGTTCAGCCCCAGGGTGCGCTGCAGTTCTTCGCGGAAGAGCAGGGTTTCCCAAAAATGCAGGCCGGTGTCGAGAAAAAAGACCGGGGTTTGTGGCGCAATTTGGGAAATCATGTGCAGCAGTGGCAGGCTTTGGCTTTGAAAGGAGGAGGTGAGCGCCAGCCGTGGGGCGAAGGTCTGCGCCGCCCAGGTGAGAATTTCCTGCGGGGAGCGGGTTTCAAATTCGGCGCATAGGCGGGCGATTTCGGTGGAGGAGAATTGGGCGCTCATCGGCGGGGAGTATAACGTAAAAGCTGGGCAGGGGATACTCGCTATTTGCATTAAAACATTGGGTTCCGTCTGCGCTCTTCCAATCTGGTAAAATACGGCCATGAACTTTTCTTCCCTGTCACTCATGGCAATGCCCCGCTTTTTTCCTCGGACAGAGTGAGGGCAGGCGCTGCCGCGTCACCCCGGAGGCTGTCCGCAAACGGATGGCCTTTTTTGTTGCAGGAGGTCTCTTATGCCCGAAAATATTTTAATTGCGATTGCCTGGCCTTACGCCAATGCCGAAATTCATGTGGGCAACATCACCGGCTCGCATCTTCCTGGCGATATTGTCGCCCGCTATCATCGCCTGAAGGGCAACCGCGTGCTGATGGTCAGCGGCACCGATTCGCACGGCACGCCCGTCACCATCCGCGCCGATGCAGAAAAATTGCCGGTGGAAACGGTCTACAAAAAATTTCACAGTTCCTTTTTGGATGTTTTTCAGGGCTATGGCATTAGCTATGATTTGTTCAGCAGCACGCACACCGCCACCCATTTTCGCGTTTCGCAGAGTATTTTTTTGGCGCTGAAGGAAAACGGCTTCCTGTTTACCCAAAAATCCATGCAATGGTTTTCGCCCTCTGCCGGGAAGTTTCTGCCCGACCGCTACGTTGAGGGCGACTGCTACCTCTGCGGTCACGCCGGAGCGCGTTCTGACCAGTGCGATTTTTGCGGCAATGTGCTGGAGCCGGAGAAGTTGCTCAACCCACGTTCCAAAGTGGACGGCTCGACTCCTGAACTGCGCGAAACCGAACATTTTTACATAGACCTCTCCAAATTGGAGCCGCAGGTGGTGGATTTTCTCAAGCAGCGTTCCGGCCACATGCGCGAGACGGTGCTGGGCGAATCGCTCGGCAAAATCACCGCCGAGGGGCTGAAGCCGCGCCCCATCACCCGCGACCTCGACTGGGGCATCCCCGTCCCGGTCGAAGGCTGGAGCGGAAAATGCCTGTACGTCTGGTTCGAGGCCGTCATCGGCTACCTCTCCGCCGCCATCGAGTGGAGCGCCCTCGGCGGCGGCGAGTGGACCGACTGGTGGAGCAATCCCACCGCCCGCCAGTATTACTTCATCGGCAAGGATAATATTTTCTTCCACACCTCGCTCTGGCCCGCCGAATTAATGGGCGTGGGCGAGCAGTTTGCCGAAATTTATAGCGGTCAGGCGGGAATTTCGCTGACCCTGCCGCACGATGTCCCCGCCAACCAATTCATGAATTTGCAGGGGCAAAAAATCAGCGGCAGCCGCAACTGGGCCGTTTGGGGGCGCGAGGCGCTGACGCGCTACGACCCGGACGCGCTGCGCTACTATCTGACGGTCAACATGCCCGAAAACAAAGACAGCGACTGGGATTGGGACGATTTTGTGGCCCGCAACAACGGCGAACTGGTGGCGACCTGGGGCAACCTCGCCAACCGCGTGCTTTCCTTCAGTTTCAAACATTGGGAAGGACACGCCCCGGCGCTTGACCTGGCCGAGCTGCGCGAGGCCGACCGGGCGCTGCTGACCTCCATCGAGGCCGGTTTTGAAACCATCGGCGGGCTGCTGGAATCGGTCAAACTGCGGGATGCGCTGCGCGAGACTTTTCACCTGGCGACAGAAGTCAACCGCTACCTCGACGTTAACGCCCCCTGGACGGCTATCAAAACGGACCGCGCTTCTGCCGCCCTGACGATTTTTACCGCGCTGAAAGCGATTGACTCGCTCAAAGTGCTGTTCGCCCCGTTTCTCCCCTTCACCAGCGCCCGCCTGCACGGTTTTTTGGGCTACACTGCCCCGCTTTTTGGCGAGCAGTTCACCCAGGAAATTCCCGATTCTTTGGGGACGCATACCGGCCTGCGCTACCGCCCGGTGGAAGAAATTTGGTGGCGCCCCAGCAATTTGCAGCCCGGCGTACCGCTCAACCCGCCCGCGCCGCTCTTCAAAAAATTGGATGAGAAAGTGGCCGAAGAAGAGAAAAGCAGGCTGGGAAACAAACAGCCATAGCCGACGAGGAGAGAAAAAAACATTTTTCTCTCCTCGTTTTTTTTGCCCCTACTCAAATTCCAATTCTAATTCCTCGTCCCCGTTCCATTCATCGCGCTCAATGTGGATGTCGCCGAACAAATCATCCTGCCGGACGGCGATGCGGTAGCGCTTAATCAGTTCGAGCATTGCCAAAAAGGTGACGACCACCTCCAGCCGCGAGTGGGCCGCGCCGATGAGCGCGCGGAAGGAGGCCGGTTCGCCCCGCTTCAGCCGCTCGGCGATGAAGGCGATTTTCTCGCGGATGGTCACTTTGGGGGCCGAGATGACCGTTCCCAGCGCCTGTTTGTCTTTTTCGTTCAGGAAGACGCTTTCGGCGGCCTGGAATAAATCCTGCAGGGTGATGTCGCTCAGGTCGAGGCGGCTCTCCAGTTTGGGCGGGGGCGCCAGGCGCAGGTGAGTTCTCAGCCCGGCTTTTTCGCGTTCTTCCAGCCAGGTGGCGATTTCCTTGAAGCGCTTGTAAATTTTCAGCTGGCGCGCCAAATTTTCGGCGGGGTCTTCCTCGCCCGGTTCGCGTGCGGGCGGACGCGGCAGGAGCGCCTCCGATTTGATTTGAATCAGTTTGGCGGCGATCACCAAAAAGGCGGAAATTTCCTCGGCGCGCGCTTCTGGCATGGCGCGGATGTAGGTCAAATACTGGTCGGTGACTTGCGCCAGGGCCAGGGCGGTGATGTCGAGTTCGGCGCGTTCAATGAGCTGCAAAAGCAGGTCGAGCGGCCCGGCGTAAACGGGGGTTTGGACGGTGTAACTACCGGTTTGGTGGCTAGCGATGTTTAAATCCATACGCCAGATTATACCGGCGAGTCGGCTATAATACGCCGCATGTCCCCCCAAAAACTTACTCATCTCGATGAACAGGGCCGCGCCAACATGGTGGATGTCGGCCACAAAGACGACAGCCAGCGCGCGGCCATCGCGCGCGGTGAAATTATCATGCGCCCCGAGACCCTGGCTCTGATTCGCGCCGGGCTGCTCCAAAAAGGGGATGTCCTGGCTGTGGCAAAAATCGCTGGAATTATGGCCGCCAAGCGCACCGCCGAATTGATTCCGCTCTGTCACCCGCTGGCGCTGACCAGGGTGGCGCTGGAATTAACCCTGGACGAATCTTTGCCCGGCGTGCAAATTCAGGCGACTGCTCAAACGGTCGGCAAAACCGGCGTGGAAATGGAGGCCCTGACCGCCGTTTCGGTCGCCGCGCTGACCGTTTATGATATGGCAAAAGCCGCTGAAAAAACCATGAAAATCCAAAACATACGCCTGGTCGAAAAACACGGCGGCAAAAGTGGAGACATTGTCAATGAATAAAATCAATGTGCTTTTTTTCGCCACCCTGCGCGATAGAGCCGGAACTCGCGCCGCCCAGGTGGAACTCGCCCAGGGCGCCACCATCGCCAGCCTGAAGGAAATCCTCGTGGCGCGATTTCCCAATCTCGATGCTCAATTGATGGATCACAGCCTGGCCGCCATCAACCACGAATACCGCTTTGACGCCGATGAAATTCCCGCCGCCGCCGAAATCGCCTTCTTCCCGCCCGTTTCTGGCGGCTAAACCCTGCAAATCGGGAGATTTCGCCCATGTTCCCCACCATCACCTCCATCACCGAAGACGAACTTGACCTGAACACCCTGCTGGCCGCCATTACCCTGGCTTCCACTGGCGCGGCGGCCATCTTCACTGGCATGGTGCGCGGAGTCACCACCCGCGGTGACGCCCACGAAACCACCTACCTCGAATACGAAGCCTACAAACCCATGGCCGAAGCCAAAATGCTGCAAGTCGCCCAGGAAATCCGCGCCCGCTGGCCGGTGGTTGAAGGCATTGCCATCGTCCAACGTATCGGACGGCTCTACCCGCGCACCCCCACCATCCTCATCGCCTGCACCGCCGCCCACCGCGACACCGGCGTTTTTGACGCCGCCCGCTACGGCATTGACCGCCTCAAAGAAATCGTCCCCGTCTGGAAAAAGGAAATCAAACCGGATGGCGCCGAATGGGTCGAAGGCGACTACCGCCCCCAGCCTGGAGAATAAATGATTGCCTGCACCAACTGCGGCAGACCCTACCCCGAAACAGGCGCGCCCCATCAGTGTTCCAAATGCGGCGGGCTTTTTGACTGGAAAAAATTTCCAGAGTTTGACCCCGCGCAGGTGGACGAATCTCAGCCTGGGCTGTGGCGCTACCGCCAGGCGCTGAGCGCCGCCCCGCTGGAAATTTCCCCCGTTTCATTGGGCGAGGGCCGCACCCCGCTGATTTGGACCGAAGCCTTCGGGCGGCAGGTCGCCTTCAAATGTGAATATCTCAACCCGACCGGCTCCTTCAAAGATCGCGGCATGACCACGCTGGTCAGTTTTCTCAAAAGCCGGGGCGTCACCGCCGCTCTGGAAGATTCTTCCGGCAACGCTGGCGCCTCCTTCGCCGCCTACGCCGCCCGCGCCGGAATCCAGGCCGGGGTCTACGTTCCCGCCTCGGCCTCCGGCCCCAAAATCCAACAAGCGCAGGCCTACGGCGCCGAAATTTTCCCCATTTCCGGCTCTCGCGCGGATGTTTCGCGCGCCCTCGAAACAAAACTGGGCGGATTTTTGAACAAGACCGCCTACGCCAGCCATGCCTGGCTGCCGCACAACCTG
>JAVHNW010000308.1:0-1851 GCA_036169755.1 bacterium
GGAGAATTAGGCATGGAAGCAAAATACAACCTCGGCCTGGTGCGTCATGGTCAAAGCGCGTGGAATCTCGAAAATCGCTTTACCGGCTGGACGGACGTGGATTTGACCGAGCAGGGAATTGCCGAAGCCAAAACCGGCGGCGAATTGCTGCGCGATGGCGGCTATCAATTTGACATGGCTTACACCTCTGTGCTAAAACGCGCCATCAAAACCCTGTGGATTGTTCAGGAAACGATGGGCATCGAATGGCTGCCGGTAGTGCGCGCCTGGCAATTGAACGAGCGCCACTACGGCGCATTGCAGGGCCTGAACAAGGCCGAAACTGCCGAAAAATTTGGCGAAGCGCAGGTTAAAGCCTGGCGGCGCAGTTATGATGTTCCCCCGCCCGCGCTGACTCTGGACGATGAGCGTCACCCGCGTTTTGACCGCCGCTACGCGGGCTTGCTCCCCGCGGAACTTCCCGCCACCGAATCGCTCAAAATCACCCTCGACCGGGTTTTGCCCTACTGGCACGGCGAGCTCGCCCCGGCCATTCAATCGGGTAAACGCTTGCTGATTGCCGCTCACGGTAACTCCCTGCGCGCGCTGGTCAAATACCTCGACCACATGTCGGAGCAGGAAATCATCGAATTGAATATTCCCACCGGCATTCCGCTGGTCTACGAGTTGGACGCCAATCTCAAGCCGCTCAACCACTATTACCTGGGCGACCCCGAAGCCGTTGCCAAAGCCGCCGAGGCGGTGGCAAATCAGACGAAAAGGAAATAATCAGCGAACCCCCATTCCTTTTCAATTTAACCTCCATGAGCCTGCCTTTCGATTTTTTCTCCGAGCTACGCCCGCATTTTCGCGGCGAACTGCGCGCCGATGCCGCCACGCGCCTGCTTTACAGCACTGACGCCAGCATTTACCAAATCGAACCGCTCGGCGCGGCCATTCCCGAAAATCAGGATGACCTGCAGGCTGTGGTTGAACTGGCCGCCCGCCGCGGAATTCCCCTCCTGCCGCGCGGTTCCGGCTCCTCGCTGGCCGGGCAGGCGATTGGCCCGGCGTTGATTCTCGACACCTCGCGCCACCTCGACCGCATTCTCGAAATTAACCCCGAAGCCCAAACTGCCACTGTCGAACCGGGTGTGATTTTGGCGCAGCTTAACCGCGCTGCCGCCGCTCACGGGTTAATGTTCGGCCCCGACCCGGCCTCCGCCGAGCGCGCCACCCTCGGCGGGGTGATTGGCAACAACGCCACCGGCGCACATTCCATTCTCTACGGCATGAGCGCCGACCACCTGCTGGCCGCAGATACGCTCATGGCGGATGGCAGCCTGGCGCGTTGGGGCGAAATTGCCCCCAAATTTACGCCAGACGGTACGCGCTTTTCCGCCCTGCTGGGGGCCGCGCTGGAGATTCGTCAGCGCTACGCCGCCGCCATCCGCGCTGGCTGGCCGCGCACCTGGCGTAACTCGGCGGGCTACCGCCTCAACTACCTATTAAACTGGTCGCCCACTGTGCCGCCGCGCTGGTACGCCTCCAGCGCCTACCCCGCCCCCTCCGATTCGTTCAACCTGGCGCCGCTGCTGGCCGGCTCCGAGGGAACCCTGGCTATCATTCGCCGCGCCACCCTGCGCCTGGTGCCGAAACCGCGTCACAGCGTTTTGGCCGTTGTGGAGTATGACAGCATCCCCGCCGCCTGTGACGATGTCCCGCGCCTGCTGGCGCTTTCCCCCTCGGCGGTGGAACTCATCCCGCGCATGTTGCTGCAATTGGCGCGCGACCTTCCAGCCTACGCCGCTCAACTCGATTTTGTCAGCGACGGCGACCCCCGTTTCACCGGGGGTGACCCGGCGGCCCTGC
>JAVHNW010000309.1:0-9531 GCA_036169755.1 bacterium
GGGTAAAGCAGCTTATTTGCAGGGGCCGGAGGCTTTGCAGGCGGTGACGAGCGCGGCCTGGAAAGTGTCGACATTCTGGTCGGCAAGGAACAGGCCGAGGGCGGTGTTGATGTCCGTCTTCCAGGAGTCGTTGGCAACCACGCCGTGCGTCAGCGAGCCGACCACGGTGTTGCTGGACCAGTCAGCCATGGCGGACTGCAGGTAGACGCCGAAGAGCGCGGGGTCGCAGTCGGTGCGGGCGCAGATGGAGCCTTTGACCGGGTTGAAGGCTTCCTGACCGGCTTTGGAACCGGCAACTTTCAGCCAGGCGGTTGCGCCATCAGCGTTGGGAGCGCCCACGGGCAGGACGAAGGAGTCGGACAGGAATTGGAAAACGCCAACTGTGCCGGGAACCGGGGCCCAACCGTAATCCGTGTTGGGGGTTTTGCCCAGTTCGCGGAAGTAGCCTTCGGCCCAGTCGCCCATCACATTGAAGGCGGCATCGCCATTGACTACCAGTTGAGCGGCATCTTGCCAGGTGAGGGACGAAGCGTCACTGTTGACGTAGGTCAGGGCTTTTTTGTAATTCTCAATGCCCTGTTTGGCTTCGGGGCCATCCCAGGCGACACTGCCATCCCACAGGCCGTTGTATTTATCGGGGCCGAGCGTGCCCAGCATGACGGTTTCAAACAGGTGCATGGCCGTCCATTGTTCGCCCATAGCCAGCGGAGTAACGCCAGCGGCTTTGAGCGCGTCCATGGCGGTGAACCATTCGTCAATGGTGGTCGGCACGGCGATGTTATTGTCGGCCAGCAGTTTGGGGTTGTACCACATTACATTGGCGCGGTGAATATTGACCGGCACCGAGTAGATGTTGCCATCTTGCGAGATGAGCGGGATAAGCGTTTGGGGCATCACGTCCAGCCAGCCCTCAGCGGCGTACAGGTCGTTGAGCGGAGCAAGTTGATTGGCCTTGACGTAGGTACCAATCAGTTCCTGCCCGGCGTGACCCTGCCAGGAATCCGGCGGGTCACCAGCCTGCAGGCGGGTGGCAAGCACGGCGCGCGCGTTGGTGCCAGCGCCACCGGCAACAGCGGCATTGACAAATTCGATGGTGGGATACTGCGCCTGGAAGACTTTAATCATCGCGTCCAGGCCAGCGGCCTCGCCGCCACCCGTCCACCAGGAGAAAACTTCCACCTGCGTGGGGGCCGGGGCTTCCGTTGCGGCGGGCGCAGCGGGGACTTCGGTTGCAGCGGGGACTTCGGTTGCAGCGGGGACTTCAGTCGCGGCGGGAACTTCAGTCGCGGCGGGGCCGCAGGCGGCCAGGATAAAAGCGGCCAGCAGCATCAGGCTGACCAGGGTCCAACTGAACTTTTTGGCAAACATTCTCTTACTCCTTTTTGGAACATTGGAATACCCGCCGCTGGCGCAAAACGCCGCTAAGACGGATAACGATTACAATTAGTTTACCGGAATTGCTCACCCACCTCAACCAAATTTTGGACACAAGATGGACTCGCCGCGGACATGGACCAGCAAACCTTCAGCAGTCTCTTCAAAGATTTAATTTCGCGCTTGTACGACCCAGCCGCCATCGAAGCGCACCCATTAACCGGGCATTTCCCCATACCAGAGAAAACCAGCCTGCACCGCGCCGAATTTATTCAGCAGTTGGTGCTGAACGAAATCGAAGCCCTGCGCCCAGCCGGAAAAGACGCCCTGCCCCAGTCGCCCGAGTGGCGGCCCTATCTCATTCTGCGCCAGCGCTACGCAGAAGGCAGCGACCCGCACGCTGTAGCCGCTTCACTTTTTATCGGCGACCGTCAATTCCGCCGCGACCACAGCCGCGCCTTGCAGGCGCTCAGCGCCCGGCTCTGGCAGCTTTACTTTCAGCCGAAACCAGACAGCCAATCCAGCGAGGAAGAAACACCCGAATTTGACCTGCACCCCGAAACCCTCGACCCCAATGAAATTTTACGCGGCGTAATGGAAGTGGCGCGCCGCCGATTGGAGGCCGAAAACATTCTCACCAGCCTGAACCTGGCCGCAAATGCCCCGCAAATCTTCACCGACCGTGTTTTGCTGCGCCAAATTTTACTCAGCCTGCTCAATTTTTTACTACACCTGCGCGGCGCGCCCGCGATTACCCTCAGCACCAGCGCCACCCCATCCATCACCATCGAGGTCGCCTGCGATGAACAATGGGCGGCCAGCCAGAGCGATGAACAAGACACGCTCGACTTTGTGCGCCGCCTCAGCCAGCGCCTGCCCGCCCGCCTGGAAGAAAACTATCCGCCGCCGGGCGTCAGCGGCGTGGCCCGCCTGCGGCTGATTTTTCTCAGCGCCCAGGCGCCCACCCTGCTGGTCATTGACGACCAACCCGCCGCGCTGAAAATGTTCCAGCGCTACCTCAGCCGCAGCCCGCTGACGGTGACCGGGCTGCACGACGCCAGCCTGGCGCTGGAAACCGCCCGCAAAACCCACCCAACCCTGATTACCCTCGACGTGATGATGCCTCGCGTGGATGGCTGGGAAATCCTGCAGGCGCTCAAACTCGACCCACTTACACGCAAAATCCCAGTCCTGGTCTGCTCGGCCTGGGGCGAACCAGAATTGGCGCGTTCGCTCGGCGCCAGCGCTTTTCTCAAAAAGCCCATCACCCAAAAAGAATTACTGGACGCGCTCAAAAGCCTGGGCCTGCTGGGCCAAACCGAAGGCGAAACGCAAAAGTAAAACCCGAAAAACATTTCTTATTCTCCCTTTGCTCATGCCATCATCTTCCGAATTGCAGGATTTAATGCGCGCCACCGCCCGCAACCTGGTTTACACCGTTGCCGGGCTGTATCTCGTCTGGCATAGCATCGCCACGGTCGGCTACCCGCGCCTGTTCAGCCCCAGCCTGTGGACAATTTCGATTTACATGTTCGCGCTGACGGGGCTCACCATCCGCCTGATGAAGAAAAACTACCTGCCCGGCCAGATTTTCTGGCTGATGGGGCTGTCTGGCGCCGTGACTCTGGCCTTTTTCATCTATGGCCGGGTGGAAATTCTGCTGCTGCTGATCGCCCTGCCGTTGATGACAGTTGTCACCCTCGGCCCATCCTACGCCGCCGCCATCATCGCCTTCAGCGGAATTTTGGCCTGGGCGCTCATCCACGCCAGCGGACAACCGCCCATGTACATCGCCATCATCCTGTTGGGCAGCGCTTTCACCGCCGTCTTTGGCTGGAGCGTCTCCAGCAATTTAATGGCCGCGCTCAACGCCGCCTCGTACCACTACAACGAAGCCACGCGCCTGCTGGAAGAAACCCGCGACCACCGCGCCGAAATCAGCCGCATGTTGAAAGACCGCAACCAGGTCAACTACCAGTTGGAGCGCATGAATGAAATGCTCTCCGCCGCCCGCGCCCAGGCCGAGGAAGCCCGCGAAAACCGCAGCCGCTTCATGCTGGCCGTCAGCCACGAACTGCGCAGCCCGCTCAACTTCATCATCGGCTTCAGCGACCTGATGGTCAACGCCCCCGAAACCTACGCCCCGCTGGAAAACTGGCCCTCCGGCCTGTACGATGACGCCCAGGAAATCTACACCTCCAGCCGACACCTGCTGCGGCTAATTAACGACATTCTCGACATGGGCAAAATTGACGCCAGCCAGATGAGCCTCTACCGCGAAAAAGCCTCCATCGCCCAAGTCATCGGGGACGTGCGCGACATGCTTTCCAGCGCCTTTGAAAAAAAAGGCATCGAACTGCGTCTCGAAGTTCCGCCCAACCTGCCGCCCGTCTCGATGGACACCACCCGCATCCGCCAGGTCTTGCTCAACCTGCTCAATAACGGCCTGCGCTTCACCGACCAGGGCAGCGTCACCCTGCGCGTAGAAAACCAACCCGAAAGCCTGCTCATCAGCGTCAGCGACACCGGCGCGGGCATCGCCGCCAGCGACCTGCCCAAAGTTTTTGATGAATTCCGCCAGGTAGGCGAAGAAAACTGGCGCCGCCGCGCCGGAAGCGGCCTGGGGCTGTACATCAGCCGCCAATTTGTCGAACTACACGGAGGAACCCTGCGCGTGGAAAGCCGATTGGGAGAAGGAACCCGCTTCGAGTTCAACCTGCCGCTGGAAGCGACTCCGCTGGTCACTGCGCCAGGCCAGCCAGCCTCCCGCCCGCCAGAACATAAAAACCGCCTGCTGCTGGCTATTTCTCCGCGCGCAGAAGATTTCTCCACCCTGCAGCGCGAACTGGACGGCTACGAACTCGTTCACCTGACCGAAAGCGCCCAGGCCGCCGAAGCCGCGCTGCGACATTACCCGCGCGCCATCCTGCTCAGCACCGAAGCCGACCCCCTGCCCACCGAAAGTTTGCCGTACGTTCTGCCGGTCATCCGCCTGGCTTTGCCACACTCCGGCTTGCAGGCCGATAATGTCTACGCGCATCTCGTCAAACCCCTGCGGCGCAAAACCCTGCTAAAAACACTCGCAAATTTACAAATCGAAATTAACTCCCTGCTGGTGATTGACGACGACCCCGCCATGCTGCGCTTCATACGCCAGGCCCTGCGCGCCGAAAAGCGCGAAATTCAACTATTTGCCGCCGCCAGCGCCGCCGAAGCCAGCGATTTGCTGACAAAAACCTCCCCCAGCGCCATCCTGCTCGACCTGGAACTGCCCGACATGAACGGCCAAATCTGGCTGAAAAATTTACCACCCGCCTACGCGCATTTACCAGTAATTGTTGTTTCGGCGCAAGACGCCGCCGAAATCGTCACCAGCGCGCCCAGCAGTTTGCTGGCAATCAGCCTGCAGCGCCCGCTGCGCCCGGCAGAATTGGGCAAAAACCTGCGCGCCCTGCTGGAAAACATCCCCCCGCAATATCCCGTCAAAAAATTGTAGCGCAAGCCGGAAGGCTTGCGCTACAAACATTTTCATCAGTGACTGGTGTTTGATTTAGCCCAGCGCGCCAATCGCCGTTTCCACCTCGCGCAAAATCTCGCCGCTTTTGACCAGCGCCTTCATGGTATTGTGGTCGCTGTAGAGCGGGCGATCTACCTCCAGGTGGGCGACATGGCGGCGAATCACTTCGCGGGCTTTGGCAACGCCAATCCCCGGCTTAAACTCGCGGAAATCCAGCGCCTGAGCGGCAGCCATCAATTCAATCCCAATCACGCCGTAGGCGTTGTCCAAAATTTGCGTGTTTTTGAGGGCCGTGTTCATGCCCATCGAAACAAAATCTTCCTGATCGGCGGCGGCGGGGATGGACTGAATACTGGCCGGGGCCGAGAGAATGCGCTGCTCCACAATCAAATGGTCAGCGGTGTACTGCGAAAGCATCAGGCCGGAGTAAAAGCCAGGGTTGTGCGCCAGGAAACTGGGCAGGCCGCCGCTGAGGGCGGGATTCGTCAGCCGGTTGAGCCGCCGCTCGGCCAGGACACAAATCATCGTGAGGGCCGCTCCGGCCATGTCCATCGGCAGCGCCACCGGCGACCCCTGGAAGTTGGCCCCCGTCAGCGTGAGATTTTGCTCCGGGACGAAGATGGGGTTATCGCCAACGCCGTTCAATTCAATTTCCACCTGGCTGCGCGCATAGGCCAGGGCATCGCGCGCAGCGCCAATCACCTGCGGCGTGGAACGCATGGAGTAGGCGTCTTGCACTTTGGTTTTGATTTTTCCGCTAGCCAGGTCAGACCCTGCCACCAGGTTGCGAATGTTGGCGGCGGAGGTGATGGCGCCTTTAAAACCGCGCAGTTCGTGCAATTTGGTGTTGTAGGGTTTCAGATTGCCCATCAGGGCCTCGATGGACATGGCGGCGGCAATTTCGGCCTGTTTGAGCAGGCGCTCCATGTCGAAAAGATTGAGGGCGCTGATGGCCGTCAGCAGGTTTGAGCCGTTGATGGCGGCCAGGCCGTCACGCGCCTGCAAGCCGGGGATTGGGATTCCGGCGCGCTGCATGGCGATTTTTCCCGGCAGGCGTTCTCCCTGGAACCAGGCTTCACCCTCGCCCATCAGCAGCAGCGCCGCCTGAGCCATGGGCGCCAAATCGCCGGAGGCGCCGACTGAGCCTTTGGCGCAGACAACCGGCGTGAGACCGCGATTGAGCATTTCCACCATCGTCAGGGTGATTTCTGGGCGGCAGCCAGAATTGCCGTGCGCGTGAACGTTAATTCGCCCGGCCAGCGCCGCGCGGACGTGTTCGATGGGCGCCGGGTCGCCAATGCCGGCGGCGTGGTTGTAGATGAGGTATTTCTGGAATTCTGGCACTTCCGCATCGCTGAGCAAGTGCTCAGAAAATTCGCCGATGCCGGTGTTGGTTCCATACATA
This sequence comes from bacterium, assembly GCA_036169755.1. GTDB lineage: Bacteria > Chloroflexota > Anaerolineae > Anaerolineales > Villigracilaceae > UBA8950. The sequence continues at coordinate 6,297 of JAVHNW010000309.1, forward strand.
ATTTCGTGCGCGGCCAATTTTCGCTCCAGCATGGCGCGGCAAACGTTGATGCGTTCCAGCGCGGCGGGCGCCAGGGCAAGCGGTTCACCGTCACGGGCAATGGCGGCGAGTTTTTCAATGGTCAGGGAAGAACCATCAAGAATAATGGGCATAAAATTCTCCTTGGGTGGGGTGTGCGGCAATTGTACAACCAAAAAACCTGGCAGGCCGAAAAGCCTGCCAGGTTTTTTGAATAGACCTCTTGCAAAAGCAGTGACTATGAAGACCAGTCGTTAATGACGCTGGTGTATTGGCGTGAATATCTACCAAGAAATCCAAATTGCATCCCTTGGCGGATCAGCAAAAAGCGAGCAATCGCGAAATATCCAAAGAACGCATCTTTAACTTGATTGCCGCCATCCACAATCTCGAACTCAAAATGACCAGATAAGCAATGTTTGCAAGTGGTCTAATAAAAAAAAGCGCCGGAAACCGGCGCTTTTTTATTCCGCTTCGTCCAACGGCTCGCGGTGGCCGCAATCGGCCAGGTTTAAGTTTTGGCCGCATTCGATGCACAATCCCTGGCAGTCGGGGCGACAAATCGGTGAAATGGGGATTTCCAGCAGCGCGCCGTCGCGCACCAATTCTTCCAAATCCAGCTGGGCGTCATCGGGAACGAGCAGGCCCGAATCAGTGACGTTATCCAGGCTGAAGGCGTACAGTTCGGTAAAATCCCAATCCAGTTTGTGATTATATTCTTCGAGACAGCGCACGCAGTCCAGGCGGGTTTCGCCGTTGAATTTTCCCTCGACCAGCAGGCCCTGAGGCGTGCGCGAAATTTTGACAAGACCCCGCACTTCAAAAAGAGTCGCGCCGTCCTCCTCCTTCAGGCTGGGCAGATAAAAGTCGAACTCGCGGTTGTAGCCCGCCGAGGCGTTGATGATGAAACCGACATTCAGCCGAAATGGTTTTCGTGGATTGGTCATGGGGAAATCTCCGGGAGGCGATTTTAGCATAAAAAAACAATCAGCCTGCGGAATGTTTTCCACAGGCTGACCAGTTTTCGGCGGGCGAGGCGTTATGCCGTTTCCAGATAACGTTCAACCTCGTAGTCGGTAACGCGCATTCGGAAATCATCCCATTCCGCGCGCTTGGCGGCAAGAAATGCTTCGTAGGTGCCGCCGAGGGCTTCCTGAATAACCTTGTCCTTTTCCAATTCGCCCAGGGCCTCGGCCAGTGAACCCGGCAGCGAGCCAATCTTCATTTTTTTGCGCTCTTCTTCCGTCAGGTGATAGATGTTGACGTTGTTGAGCGCCTTGGGGGGCGTCATTTTCTTGTCCACGCCGTCCATGCCCGCGGCGAGGATGGCGGCAAAGGCCAGGTAGGGATTGGCGGAAGGATCGGGGCAGCGCAGTTCGGCGCGGACGGCTTTGTCGCGGCCCGGCGTGTAGCGCGGAATGCGAATTAATGCAGAGCGGTTGCGCTGCGCCCAACCGACATAAACCGGGGCCTCGTAACCGGGAACGAGGCGTTTGTAGGAATTGGGCGTGGGCGCGGTGACAGCGCAGAACGCGCGGGCGTGAAGCAGTTCACCGGCGATGAAGGAATGCGCCAATTCGGAAAGTTGGAACTCATCTTTGGCGTCAAAAAACAGGTTGTTGCCAGTTTTATCAAACAGGGATTGATGAACGTGCATGCCTGAGCCGTTGATGCCAAAAATAGGTTTGGGCATGAAGGAAGCGACCAGGTCGTGCTGGGCGGCGATGGCCTTGATGGTGTACTTGAGCGTGACCACATTGTCGGCGGTTTTGAGCGCTTCGCCAAAGCGAAAGTCAATTTCGTGCTGGCCGAGGGCGACCTCGTGGTGGCCGACTTCCACTTCCAGGCCCATTTGCAGCAGGGCGTCCATCAGCGCGGTGCGCACCTGCACGGCTTCGTCAAACGAGGAAAAATCAAAGTACCCGCCAACATCATGCGGAACCGGGTGAACACCGCCGCCATTGCGTTTAAAGAGGAAAAATTCTGGTTCGGGACCAACGTTGAAGACCATGCCGCGCTCGTCGAGTTTCTTCAACATGCGCTTTAATACGCCGCGAGGGTCGCCATCGAAAGGGTCACCATCAGGTGTGTAAATGTCGCAGAAGACACGGGCGCGGCGGCTTTCCACCGGCGTCCAAGGCAAAACCGCATACGTATCGGCATCCACAATCAGGCGCATGTCGCTTTCCTGAATGCGGGCGAAGCCTTCCACCGAAGAGCCGTCAAACCAGACGCCATCTTCCAGCGCCTCTTCAAGTCGGTGAACGGGAGCATCCACCGATTTGACCGCGCCGGTCACATCGGTGAACTGGTAGGAGATGAACTTGACTCCATCTGCCTTGACACGCTTGAGCAATTCCTTGTTGTCCATTTCTTCCTCCATGAATAGAATAGGCCCGGCGGTTTTACGCCAACCGGCTGTGAATAAAATTGCCTGCGGTATGGAAATAAAAAAAACATGCCAGGGCATGTTTTTTAAGTAATTTGCTCTTAAAAAAAACATCCCTTCCAAATACCGCAAACAGGCGCAATGCACCTGGTCACCGCGCCGCCTTGTACCGGTTGTTGCCACCCGGGTTTCGGTCGGTCGCTTGCTTTGGAAGGGAGAAGGGAGCCCGTGACTGGCCCCAGAGGCATCCGCTGATCTATCCGATTTTCCCCTGACGTTCCAGGGTTAGCGCCCCGCTCGCGCGGGAGAACCTCCACCTCGTTGCCCTGCTCGCGCAGGGTTCAGCCGCTAAATCTCCGGCGATTCAATTGTCAGCCCCGTAAAATTTCGCGTGATTGTACATACATCTCCAGCAAGAGTCAAGGGGCAATTCAGACAAGGACGGGTATAATTTTGCCCATGACGGATCTTCCCAGCCTGGTCATTGCCGGACAACTACGCCGACAATATCTTTTACCGCCGCCGCCCGCTCACCCGCTGATTGATATGCCCGGCGGCAACTTGCTCTACGCCGCCGCCGGCGCCCGGCTGTGGAACGCATCTCCCGGCCTGCTAACGCGCATCGGCGAGGACTATCCGCGCGACTGGCTCAAACAACTTCAGCAGTTGGGGCTGGATACACAGGGAATTAAGATTTTACCGGAAGCGCTCGACTTGCGAACTTTCCTGGCCTACACCGATTTAGCCACCTGCCAGCGCAGCAACCCGGTTTCCCATTTCATCCGGCTGGGGCTGCCCTTCCCCAAAAGCCTGCTCGGCTACCAGCCA
>JAVHNW010000310.1:0-9502 GCA_036169755.1 bacterium
CAGCACGCCCAGCACCGCCGGGAGAATGGAAATCAGCACGATGGTTTGAAAGGTGGCGCGAGTTAGCGTGACTGCGCTCTGTTGGCTGAAGTAAATGACCAGGGTGGCAATCGCCAGGCCGGTGAAGGCTCCGGCGGTATCTCCGGCGCGATGCAGGCCAAAGGCCAGGCCGCGCTGGCTTTCCTCCACGCTGCCGGCCATCAGCGCGTCACGCGGCGCAGTGCGAATGCCTTTTCCAACCCGGTCGGCAAAGCGCACGCCCAGCACCCAGCCCCAGGTGGAAGCAAAATAGAGAAATGGTTTGGCGAGGGTGGAGAGGCTGTAGCCGGTCACGGTCAGCCACTTGCGGTTTCCCAGCCGGTCGGAAAGCGCGCCGGAATAGAGTTTGAGCAGGCTGGCAGTGGTTTCCGCCACGCCATCAATCAGCCCAATGACCGAGGTTTTCACGCCCAGCACATTTGCCAAAAAAAGGGGGACCAGGTTGAAAATCATCTCCGAGGAGACATCGGTCAAAAACGAGGTGGCGGTCAGCGCCCAAACATTGAGTGGCATACGCAATTTTTTCATAGATTCTCCCTGAACAAAAAATCGCCCGGCGGGCTGCCGGGCGTGATTTTTCTCGGTTATGGAAACAACCTGCGAGTTTTGACTTCGGCGACAGCATCGGGACGGTAGCGGTAGAGGCGGGCCGGGCGTCCCTCGCCGCCGCGCAGCTGCTGTGTTTCCTCGATGATTTTGGCATCCAAAATTCGGCGGCGGAAATTACGCTTGTCCAATTTTTCACCCAGAATGATTTCGTAGGTGTGCTGCAACTCGGTCAGGGTAAATTCTTCGGGTAAAAGTTCAAAACCGGCGGCGCTGTACTCCAATTTGTAGCGCAGGCGGCGCAGGGCATAGGCGATGATGTCGGCGTGGTCGTCAGCCAGGGTGGGCAGCGCGTCCACATGGTGCGGGCGCAGTTCAGCGGCGCGGCGCTCGTTGTGCGGCACCAGCGCAAAGTAGACTACGCTCACCGCGCGCGCCGGGCCGCCGTAGGTGTACAACTGTTCCAGGTAAATTTCGTTGCGTTCAAATTCGCCGTAAAGGGCGCGCAGAGCGGCATCCTCCAGCGATTCGTTTTCCTGCGCCGGGCAGCCGGGCAGCGCCCAAGCGCTTTTCCCCTGGCGGATGAGGAAAACCTGCAAGGCGGCCTCGCTCAGGCTGAAGAGGACGACACGCACTTCCAGCAGCTGTTCCGACATAAGGGCGGGTTAAATCTGCTCGTAGTGGGCAACCGGGACAACAAACAGGGTGGCGTGATTTTCCGGCGCGATTTTTTCGCGCAAAATTTTCAGCGCCAGCTCCACTTTTTCGTCTTCCAGCCCCATCAGCAGGGTGGCGCTGCCTTTGCGAAAAAAGCCTCCGGTGGAGGCAACGCGCGTGACGCGGAATGATTCTGCGGTCAGCGCCTGAAGCAGAGTTTCCACGTTATCATCATCCAGAATGGCTATCAGCATCTTCATGGCTAAATCTCCTCAAAGCGTTCCACTGGCAGGGTGAAAAGTGTCGCCCCGCCAACGGTGACCGGTACGGGCGCGGGCAGCGGCATGGGCGAGCCTTCCAGCGGCATGGCGAGATATTCAACACGCTGCCGGCAGGAGGCGCGCAGGGCGTTGATCACCGCTTCTTCCTGCCCGTCAGGTAGACCAATCAGAAAGGTGGCGTTGCGGCGCCCTAAAAAAGCGCCAGTGGTGGAAAAATGTACGACGGGTGCGCCGAGCGCTTCCAGGGCGCGCCTGGCTGGTTCTGAATCTTGTTCCTGAATGACGACCGTCATCAGAGCGTGGATGGCAGAGTGGGGCATGTGGGCCTCCTTAATCCATACAAATAAGCGTGTTGGCCGGGTCGGCCACTTGCGCCGATTGTCCGTTGGGGAAAATAATTTCGCTGTGGCCGGTCAATCGTTGAACGGTAAGGCCTCTATATTTTACCGTAACCGGCCAGGGGAAGGGATTTTCGCCGCGCAGCGCCACTTTGCGCGGCGAAAAAATGTCCACGCCGAGAATATCCAGGAACAGGCCAACGGGCGCCAGGCCGTACAGCGAATCGCGCTCGCCCAGCCCCGCGCCGGTTTCGGCGTGATGTGCGCGGTGGAACGTTTGCCCACGCTTCAGGTTTTGGATGATCGCTGACATCAGGTGCGCCAGCAGGCGGGCGGCTTCACGCGGATAGCCGTAGGCCAGCATCCCCTCGGCGATGAGCGTGTTCCAGGGCAGGTGAACGCTCATGCACACCGGATCCGCTTCGGGGACGAAGGCGCGCGGCAGGGCGGGAATGCCGAAGGGGTGGTCAAAGCGCTCGGCATCGAGCAAAGTGCGGTAAAGCAGGGTGTGGGCGCTGCGCTCGTCTGGGATTCCTGCCCAGAGCGGCAGCAGCAGGGTGTGGTCTGGGATGGATAAATCCACCGTTTGCAGGGTGATGCGGTCTTTGCGGTTCAGCCCGTCAAATTCAATATGTTCCAGGCTGTCGAAGGTTTTTTGGGTGGTGGCCACTGCGCCGGAGGCGCTGAAACGAAAAGCGTGCCAGTCGAGTGTTTCGTTTTGTTCCACGCCATTTAATTTTCCGCTGAGGCTGACGCGCGGGCGTTTGAGCGCCTCGTTTTGTCCATGAATGCGCAGCGTCAGCCGCAGCGGGTCTTTGAATTCTTTTTGCAGTTCCAGTCTGGCCGAGGCCTGTCGGTCGCTGAGAATTTTGCCAGAGGGGCTGAGATGGGTATCGCGGTCGGCGTAGCGATAGAAACCGCCGTCTTCATCCCAGCAGGCCAGCACGCCCTGTTTAAGAATTTCGGCCTGACGCTGCAGCAGCGCGGCATCGCCAGCGCGTCCATTTAATTCAGCCATGCTGATTAAACTGGTGGCCTCGCGGTAGAGCATGGCGGCCAGCGCCGGGCTTTGGACGGTGCTGATGTCTATGCCCTGCGCCCATTCGTGCCAGCCGTCAAATAACGGATTATCGTCAAAGCCACTTTGGGCCACATTTTGCCATTCTGGCAGGCCATTGCGATCCTGGTCGCGGGCCGGAGAAAACCATGACCAGAAAAATTTCTGCAGGGCCGGGTAATTTTTACTCAAAAATTGAGGGTCGGGCTGGCGCTGATGAAGTTTCCAGGCCAGGCTGGCGAGCAGTGGCGCGGCCAGAACTCGCGCTCGCTGACCGGCCAGGCCGGGTTTGGCGTCAATGGCGCCATCCTGCTCCTGCACAGCGATGAAATTTTCCAGCAGGCCGCGTCCGATTTCGGGCGCGCCGGGCAGAATGTGGGTGAGCCAGTAGGCTTCGGGCGCGGCCTGACCGTTCCAAAAACGTTGGTGGTCACTGCCATCGCCTGCCGGGGAGTAGCCGCTTTCGGGTTGGCGCGCCAGGCAAAAAGTGGAATTGGGCAGCTGCGGTGAATTCCCCAGCAGCAGGCCAAATGCCGCGCGCTGGCTGAGCGCCAGGGCGGCGTCCCAGTCCACATCGCCGGTATGAATATCCACGCTCTGGCTTTCATTGAGACGTTCCAGTCGGGCGCGTTCCGCATCCCAGGGGCGGGCGCTGGTGCGGCGCGCGGCATCGAATGAATCTTGCGCGTCATTCAGCGAGGCCAGCGCCCAGGTAAATTGACGGCTTGCCGCGGCGGGCAAGTCGAGGGCCAGCGCCAGAGACGGATATGGGCCGCTGCCTGGCTGTGGCCCGCCGCTGAGAAACAGTACCGGCGAGAGATTGGCGCTGCGCCCTTCCAGTACGCTGACGGATTGACGCTGTACCGGCGTCATGCTCTGCCCTTCCAGCGGAGCCAGCTGCGCCGTCCACTCCAGGCTGAACTGTAAGGGGGTGACGCCCTGATTGAGCAAAGTCAGCCGCCCGGCGACAATTTGTGAGCTGGGCGCCCAATACTCGGCATTGACTTTTAGCCCAGGAAAGGGAGAAAAACTGACTTCCAAAAAATTGGGATAAAAACGCCTGACGCGCGGTGGGCTGGTGAATTTTTCTGGGTCGTGCAGGGCCTTGCCCGCCTCAACGAAACGCGGAAACAGGCGCATGATTCGCGCCCGCAGTCCAAAGGTGGTGCGCAGCCCAAGCGCGGCCGGTTCCCCGCCGCCCAAATCGAGCTGCCAGGTATGGTCGTTGGCATAATCGGGCGGCGTAAGGCGCGCGTCACAAGCCAGAGTGAGGTGTAGAGGGTCGCCGGTGCCAAGATTCCAATCACGCATGAGGCTATTGTAAGAGTAGTTGCCGTCAAGGTCAACTTGGCTTTTTGCCAGCAGCAATTCCAAAGTTGGAATTGCTGCTTTCCCCGCCTCATTTACTGTGTCTCTGCGCTAAAATAGGAACATCTCGATTTTTATTTGGAGCAAGCATGAGCCTCGACCTCGCCCGTATTCAAGCCCTGTGTTTTGACGTGGACGGCACGTTGAGTGACACCGATGACCAGTTTGTGCAAAAGGTGGAACCGTTTTTTAAACCGCTGCGCAGCCTGCTTCCCGGCCACGACAGCGCCTACGCCGCGCGGCGTCTCATCATGTGGGCCGAGGCCCCCGGCAACGCGCTGATTGGCGTTCCCGATAGGCTCGGGCTGGACGAAACGTTCTACCGTTTTTCCGAATGGCTGGCGCGCCGCCGTCCGCGCCCGCTCAAACATTTTTTACTCATCCCCGGCGTCCAGGAAATGTTGGCCGCCTTACAGGGCCGCTATCCGATGGCTGTCGTCAGCGCCCGCGATGACGCCTCCACCCGCGCTTTTCTCGATCAATTTGGCCTGACCCCCTTCTTTCAAGTCATCGTCACCGCCGTCAGCGCCCGCCACACCAAACCCTACCCCGACCCGATTCTCTACGCCGCGCAAAAAATGGGAGTCGCGCCCGAAGCCTGCCTGATGATTGGTGACACGCCGATTGACATCCGCGCTGGAAGGGCTGCCCGCGCCCAAACCGTTGGGGTACTGTGCGGCTTTGGCGAAGAAAGCGAACTGCGCCGCCAGGGGGCAGACGCCATCCTGCCCGGCACCGCCGCTCTGACAGGGCTGCTTCAACCGTGAGCCTGCTGGTTCAAGACCTCGGTCAAATGGAATATGCCGCCGCCTGGCGGCTGCAGAATGAACTGGCCGCGCAAATCGCCAGCGGCCAACACCCCGAAACCCTGCTGCTAGTTGAACATCCCCACACCTACACCTTTGGCCGCCGTGGCCGGGCCGCCAACCTGCTGTGGGACGAAGCCGAATGTGCGCGGCGCGGCGTTTCCATTCACTGGGTAGACCGCGGCGGCGACATCACCTATCACGGCCCCGGCCAACTGGTCGGCTACCCACTTTTGCAGCTCACCCCGCCAGAAATGGCCTCCAGCGCCCCGCGCGCCGATTACGTGGGCTACCTGCGCGCGCTGGAAAAAATGTTGATTTTGGCGTTGGCGCGCCTCGGGCTGGTGACTGGTCAACTGGCCGGTCACACCGGAGTTTGGATTCAGCCGGAAATAGCCAGCCGCTGCCCGCGCTGCTCCCCGGCTGATAGGGGCAAACCCGCCAAAATCGCCGCCATTGGCGTCAAAGTGGACGCGCACGGAGTCACCCGTCATGGTTTTGCGCTCAATGTCGCCCCGCAAATGGAGTATTTTCAGGGAATCATCCCCTGCGGCCTGAGCGAGTACCCCGTCATCAGCCTGGCCGACCTGCAAGAAACCGCCCCCGCCATGGAAGCCGTCAAGGCGGCGGTGATTCTGGCCTTTCGCCAGACTTTTGAGAAATCGGTTTGACTTTTCAGTGTAAAATCATTACACTACATAGAAAATATTGCTTTTTTTGTTTATTTTTGGAGGAGAAATGGCTCAATTTCAACTGGTGATGCACTCCGGCCCAACGCCGGGCAAAACCTTTCCACTGGAAGGTGACGTTTTGACCATTGGGCGGGAGGCATCCAACCCGATTGCCATTAATGACGCAGAAGTTTCACGCAAACATACCCAATTGGTTTTTCAGGGCGGGAAATACATCGTCACCGATTTAGGCTCCACCAATGGTACTTTCGTCAACGGCACCCGGCTGACGGGCCAGCAAGTTCTGCAGTCGGGCGACATCATTTCGCTCGGAGAACAAATCAATCTGTTGTATGAAGCGGTGCAAGCGGTGGACCCCAACGCCACCATTATTTCCCCCTCCGCGCGCGCGATGGCGGCTTCCGCTCCAGCGGCGGCGCCTCGTCCGGCGGCCCCCGCCCCCGCCTACGCCGGGCAGATTCCTGCCGGGCCGGTCACGCCCTCGTACAGCCCCAATCCCGCGCCCAAAAAGGGATTTCCGGTTCCAGCCGTCATCGCCGGGGTGGTTTTGCTGTGCGCGCTGTGCGCTTGCGCGGGCTTCCTGTGGTATGTGGACAGCCAAAATTTGTGGTGTAACTTCTTGCCTTTTCTGTTCGGCGCGGCGTGCGGCGGCTAGTTCTTAGACGCTATTTTTTCTTGAATGCAGAGCGGGTGACCTTCCCCGCTCTCATTTTTTCGCCAATCAGAATAAACTCGTTGCGTTTTTGATGAAAATCGTTTTTTCGGCGGTGGGATGGGCTATAATTTGGCAATATTTTTCTATGCAGTTCTTTTTTAGGCTTTTTTGGTATTTATGGAAACCAAGCGAATTGATGTTCCCTCCAGCGTAGAAAAGCGCGTTGTCACCGGCCAATTACCGGCGGGGACGACGCTCGTCAACCGCTATTTGATTCAGGAAGTGATTGGCGTGGGCGGCATGGGTTCGGTGTATCGCGCCCGCGATTTGCATTTTCCAAACGTAGTCAAACTGGTCGCCGTCAAAGAAATGATTAACCAGGCGCCCGACCCGCTGGTGCGCCAGACGATTGTGCAAAACTTTGAGCGCGAGGCCAATATTTTGGCAACGCTCAGCCACCCTTCCATCCCGCGTATTTACGATTATTTCACCCTGGAAAACCGCTCGTACCTGGTCTTGGAATTCGTCAATGGCAGAGACCTGGAGACGCTGCTGGCGCAGACCGAAGGATTCTTGCCGGAAGAACAAGTGCTGGCCTGGGCGATTCAGCTGTGCGATGTGATTGCTTTCCTGCACAGTCACAAGCCCGACCCAATTATTTTCCGCGACATGAAGCCCTCCAACGTGATGATTAATCAACATAATCACGTTATTTTGGTAGATTTTGGCATTGCCAAGCCGTTTCAGGTGGGGCAAAAAGGAACGATGATTGGCACGGAAGGCTATTCGCCGCCGGAACAGTATCGTGGCGAGGCCAACACACAGGCGGATATTTACGCCCTCGGGGCGACTCTCCATCATCTGCTCACCCGCCGCGACCCGCGCCTCGAGGCGCCTTTTTCGTTTGCCGAGCGTCCGGCGCGGAAAATCAACCCGAATATCAGCATCGAAATGGAAGCGGTCATCAACACCGCGCTGCAATATAATGCCTCTGACCGCTTCAAGCGCATTGAGGATTTTAAAGATGCGCTGATTGGGGCCGGAAAGAAAACCGGCTTGCTGGATCACGCTGCGGCGCTGCCCTCCATTGCGCCGATGATGCAGTCGGGAGGCATCAAGCCGATTTGGACCTTCCAGTGCGAAGACGAAATTCGCGGTGGTTCGATGATTTACAACGGCACCGTTTACACGGGCAGTTACGACAACAACCTGTACGCGCTGAATGCGGCCACCGGTGAATTTATCTGGAAATACGCCACCGATGGCGGCATTGTCAGCCGCCCGGCAGCCTTTGAAGAAAACGTTTACTTTGGCTCGGAAGACCATCGCGTTCACGCCGTCAGCGCGCGTTCTGGCAAAGTCGTTTGGACGTATTACACCGATGACCGCGTGCGCTCCTCACCGCGCATCGCTGAAAACCACCTCTTCATCGGGTCGGATGATAAATTTTTGCACGCCATCAATTTGGTGACGGGACGCGATGCGTGGCGTTTTGATACCGGCGCAGAAATTCGCGGTACGCCCTTCGTGGCCAATGATTTGGTTTTCATCGGCAATGAAGCCGGAGATTTTTTTGCGGTTGATTTTCGCGGCCAGGTAAAATGGCGCTTTAAAGCCAAGCGGAATGTCACTTCCTCGCCCTGGGTGCAGGAAAACGCGGTTTATTTCAATTCGATGGATGGCTATCTCTATGCGTTGGATGCGCGTACCGGCTTTTTGTTGTGGCGTTTCCGTACCGATAAGCCCTCGATTGTTTCGCCGGTGGTCAATGAAGGCATTATTTTCACCGGTTCGGCGGACGGTTGTTTATACGCCGTGGAAGCCAAGACCTCGAAGGAAATCTGGCGCTACAAAACCGAACATCAGGTGAATGGCTCGCCGGTAATTTACCGCGATGCGGTTTACTGTGGCTCGGTGGACGGAAATCTGTACTGCCTGGAATATCGCACCGGGCGCATGCGCTGGAAGTTTGCCACCAAAGGCCCAATCACTGCTGCGCCGCTGGCCTATGATGATATTGTCTATATTGGCTCGCATGACCATTTTATTTATGCCCTCTTGGCATAATTTCTGCTCAAGGAGTTGGTGCTGTGCTTAATTTCTTCCGCAATTTATTTGGCAAAAAAAAGCCCGTTGCGCCCGCGCTGGATAATGTTGTCACAGCCCCGCTCTCCGATGCTCAACTGCAGTCCATCCGTGCGCTCAGCGCCAACCGCTACGAGCCGATGCAATTGCTGGCAACCAGCGCCCAGTCAGTTGGCCGACAACGCGAATTAAACGAGGACAGCCTGTTTTGCCTGTCCAATACCATCGCTGGCAACAGCAGCAATCCGCCTTTTGGCCTGTACATCATCGCCGATGGAATGGGCGGCCATCAGTATGGCGAAATCGCCAGCAACACCGCCATTCGCGTCATTTCTGGCTATGTGTTAAAAAAATTTCACGGCGCCCTCTTCGCCCTGCCGAGCGTCCCCGTGGAAGAATCCTTGCAGGAAATTCTGCAGGCCGCCATGGCCGAAGCGCAGAAAGCAGTTCTGCACGAGGCCCCCGGCAGCGGAACAACAGTCACCGCCGCGTTGGTGGTCGGACAGCAGCTGACCATCGCCCACGTTGGCGACAGCCGCGCCTACCTGGTGTACAACGACCAGCGCATGGAGGCCATCACCCGCGACCATTCACTGGTGCGCCGCCTGGAAGAATTGGGACAAATCACCGCCGCTGAAGCCGCCGTCCACCCACAGCGCAACGTTTTGTACCGCGCACTTGGGCAGGGCGAAACCCTCGAATCGGACATTACCACCCTGCCCTTCCCCGTTGGCGGCTCACTGCTGATTTGTACGGACGGCCTGTGGGGCGTTGTCTCCGATGACGAATTGCGCCGCATCCTCAACGAAGGCCCCACCCCGCAGCGCGCCTGCCAAAATATGATTGCCGCCGCCAACGCCGCCGGCGGCCCCGACAACATCAGCGCCATTCTCGTGCAACTCTTAGGATAGCCGCCATGCCTCCCGCCCTGCCGAATTACTACACCATGTTGGGGCTCTCGCGCAGCGCCAGCGCAGA
>JAVHNW010000311.1:0-1829 GCA_036169755.1 bacterium
GGCTGGCGTTGGCGTCCACAATTTCTGCGGGGCTTAATTTACCGTCCAAAATTGCCAGGGCGCGGCGCGCCTCGCCATTGGCGGGGTCAATGGCGAGGGTGTTTTCGAGAAAATTGCGTTTTTCGGCGGGATTGTCGGTCAGCTGGCTGAGGGCAAAATTGGCGCGGGCGCGGGTTTCCCAGTCATCGGCCATATCGATGGCGCGTTCCAGGTAGCGGCGGGCGGCGGGAAATTCGCCCGCGCGCAGGTGAAGAAACCCCTGGCGCAAAAGGTCGTTGTCGTATTCGAGCGGCATGGTCAAGAACGGGTAATGGCGTCGCTCATTTTGGCGACACGCGCCATGGCGGCGACATCGTGCACGCGCACAATATCGGCGCCGCGCGCGATGCCAATTGCCACAGCGGCGGCGCTGCCCTCCAGACGCTGGTCGGGCGGCAGGTTGAGGGTGTAGCCGATGAAGGATTTGCGCGAGGGCCCCAGCAAAAGCGGAAAGCCCAGCGCGCGGATTTCGCCGAGGCGGTTGAGCAGCTGCAGGTTTTGTTCCACCGTTTTGCCGAAGCCAATGCCAGGGTCGAGTATGATTTTTTCATCGGCAATTCCGGCCTGGCGCGCCAGTGTGACCGAGGCCATTAATTCGGCGCGGACTTCTTCGAGCAGGTTGACATATTCCACGCCAACGTAGCGCCCGCCCAGCTGCGCCTGAACCTGGGCGTTGTTGGCTTTGGAACGATTGTGCATCAAAATCACTGGCGCGGCGTAGCGGGCGACAATTTCGGCCATGCGCGGATCAGCGCGCAGGGCCCAGACATCGTTGACAATGTGCGCGCCCGCCTGCAGGGCGGCCTCGGCTACGGCGGATTTGTAGGTATCAATGGAGAGAATCGCCTGCGGAAACTGACTCGCCAAGGCGCGGATGAGGGGCAGGACGCGCATCAGTTCGTCTTCGGCGCTGACGGTTTGCGCGCCAGGCCGGGTGGATTCGCCGCCGATGTCGAGGATGTCGGCTCCGGCGGCGAGAAATGCCCGCGCCTGGCGCAGGGCCGGGGCGAGCCAGTCGCCATTTGCGGCGAGCAGCCCATCGCCCGAAAAACTATCGGGCGTGAGGTTGAGAATGCCCATCAGGTAACTGCGTTTTCCCCACTCAAAACACTGGCCGCCAATCGTCAGCGGCTGCATCAGGCCAACTGCTCCATAGATTTCATCAGCCAGGCTTCCGCTTCATTCATGTCGGCGAAGATGCGAATGGCTGCGCCCGCGCCGACTGCCCCGGCGGCGATGTTGAGAATGGCCTGGCGCGAGGCTTCATCTTTGACGACCACTGCTACGCGCAAGTTGCGGGTGGCGGGGTCATTATTGACGGCCACCGCCATTTTGATGGCTTTTTCGCTGATGGTTTCCACCTGGCGCAGGTCGTACAGGTTGCGCGTCAGGCGGTCTGAGCCGAGCAGATGTTCTGTCGCAAATTCGTGCCAGTCGGCCAGGGTTTTTTCGGACAGGTCACGAAAAACCAGGCTCATGCCGCCATCGGGGCGGCGAAAGACGGTGTAGCCGATGCCCGGTTTGGGCGTCCACAGTAAGGGTTTGGAATCACTCATGACAGCCTCCATTTCTGGTTGAATTATACCCAGCGCAGTCCGAAATCTGCGCGCAAGATAGCGCGGCGCGTCAGGCCGGTGGAATCAGTTTTCTCAGCCCGGCTTCGTCCAGCACCGGCACGCCCAGGCTGAGCGCTTTTTGATATTTGGAGCCGGGGGTTTCGCCCAGCACCAGGTAACTGGTTTTTTTGCTGACCGAGTCGCTCACTTTGCCGCCGTTTTGTTCAATCCATT
>JAVHNW010000312.1:0-1826 GCA_036169755.1 bacterium
TCGCGGCAGCTGCTTCCTGACGCAGTTTTTCTTCAGCCAAAGCTCTTGCTTGAGGGTGAGCGTGCGTCCGTTGGCGTGGCGAAAGCGCTGGCCGACTTCCAATTCCTCGTAAAATTTTCCAGGCATGGCGGCTCCTTTATTTGCCGAAAACGCGAATCAGGTCGGCGGGCGCTACGCGGGCAGTGAAATCCAGGGTCAGCGGGGTGACGGAGACCAGGCGTTTTTGAAGCAGGGTGCAAACATCGCTGTCGTCTGGCTCGGTGGATTGTTGGGGAGCCAACTCGTAGCCGAGGGTGCCCGGTTCGAGCCAGGAAGCGCGTTTGGGGCGGGTGGGCTGGTAATAGCGTTGGCGCGAGAGGCGGGTCCAGGCCCAAGGGGTTTGGGGTGTCGCTTCGGCGGGAACGTCAATTTTGAGCAGGTCCATCCCGGCGGGCAGGCCATGTTCCAAAATTGCCTGAGCGAAGCGGGCGGTGAAGTGTGCCGCGCTGGAAAAGTCAACTTGGGCGGAGTAGGACAGGTGGTACGCCTTGTCGGTTTCCAGCGAAACTGCCAGGGCTGGCAGGCCGCTGGCGGCGGCTTCCATCGCCGCGCCGATGGTGCCAGAAACGGTGATGCCTGCTGCGACATTTTCACCGTAGTTGATGCCAGAAACCACCAGGTCAGGTTTTTGGGGCAGAATTTCGAGCAGGGCGTGTAAAACCGCCTGCGCCGGGCTGCCGCCGATGGCGTAGGCTTTCCAACTTTGCCCGCCCACCTGGAGAATTTCCTCGCGAATGATGCCATCGGAGGTGGCGGGCAGGCTGCGTCCCATGCCCGAAGATTGTTCGCGCGGGGCGGCGATGGTGACGAAGCCGAGTTTGGCGAGCGCTTCGGCGGCGGCCCACAGCCCAGGGGAGAGGATGCCATCGTCATTGGTGAGCAGAATTTGTGGTTTTGTCACGGCTATTTCTCCAACAACGGGGATTGTACAACAAAAAACGGCAACGATGAAAATCGTTGCCGTTGAGTGCCCTCGGCGCGACTCGAACGCGCGACCTATTGCTCCGCAAGCAAGCGCTCTAATCCACTGAGCTACGAGGGCAACTGCGAGCCAGTATTTTACTGCAGACGGCAGGAATGGTCAAGGACTTTTTTACTTCAGGAGGAAGAGGTACAGCCGAATTTCCAGCACCAAAAAGATGGGCGCGGTCAGCGCTACCGGCCAAAACCAATCGGCGGCAAGCGCCATCAGGCCGAAGAAACAGGCCAGGGACGCAGTCAGCGCCCCGACAAAGGCCACCTCCAGCATCATCAGCCCGCCCAGTGATTTCCACTGAAAGCTGCGCGGCAGGCTGGCATTGGTGAAGGCGAAGGCGTTGGATAGCCCGTCACAGTGGGCGGCGTAATAGGTTTTGACCTGGTTCATGGCGCGGACGCTGGTAAACCACGCCTGCCGCAGCCGGGCCAGTTTGACGATGGTGGAAATGCCCAAAAAAGCCAGCAGGGCAAACAGCCCGGCAAATCCCCAGTCGAGCAGGGTGACTTGCTCGGGCGGCAGGACAAACTGCGTGGTTACCAGCGCGGCGATGAAACTGCCAAAGGTGACCAGGTAAAACGAAGCGGCGCGCGCCCGGTCTTCATTGGCCTGAAAAGCCGTCTGACCCAGATAGTTAAACTCGGCAATCAGCAGCTCGCCAGAGTTGAGTTTTTTAGCGGTCATGGCGCTCAATCCAAATCGAGCCAGAGGGCTGCCTGGCCCGATTCACTGGCAGGGATTTTTGATTTTTCCCTGCGGTGAATAAAATCGCTAGCGCCGGTTGCGCAGGAAGGTGGGAATATCCAAATCT
>JAVHNW010000313.1:0-1816 GCA_036169755.1 bacterium
GGTGAATAAAATCGCTAGCGCCGGTTGCGCAGGAAGGTGGGAATATCCAAATCTTCCTGGTAGCTGCTTTGCGGTTTGAATTCTGGCGCGTTGACCGGGGGCTGGGCGGGCGTCTGCGGAAGCTGCGGCGCGGAAGCGGCCTGGGATGCGGAAGCCGCCTGGAAGGCGGAGGCGCTGCCGACATTGACTTCGATCGGGCGTTGGACGGGTGCGCCGTAGCTGGGGCGCTGCGGCTCGGGGCGGGCCGCCACCGGGCGCTCGATGATGCGGCGCGGCAGGCCGGTGCGCTCAAAGCCGGTGGCGATGACGGTGATGCGGATGTCATCGCCCATGTTCGGGTCAATCACTGCGCCGAAAATCATGTTCACATCGGGGTGCGAGGTTTCGCGGATGATGGCTGCGGCCTGGTTGACCTCGAAGAGAGTCATGTTCGGGCCGCCGGTGACGTTGAAGAGTACGCCGCGCGCGCCGTCAATGGTGATGTCCAGCAGCTGGCTGGAGATGGCCTGTTCGGCGGCCAGGCGGGCGCGGTCTTCGCCCGAGGCTTTGCCAACCGCCATCAGCGCCGCGCCGCCTTCAGACATGATGGCTTTTACATCGGCGAAATCCAGGTTAATCAGGCCGGGGACGGTAATCAGTTCCGAAATGCCCTGAATGCCCTGGCGCAAGACATCATCTGCCATGCGGAAGGCGTCCTGCAGGCTGGCGCGTTTGTCCACGATTTGCAGCAGGCGGTCGTTGGGGATGACGATGAGCGTGTCGGCGTGTTCCTTGAGCGCGTCCATGCCTTCCTCTGCCGACTGCTGGCGTTTGGCGCCTTCAAAGGTGAAGGGGCGGGTGACTACGCCGATGGTCAGTGCGCCGCATTCTTTGGCGATTTGCGCCACAATCGGCGCGGCGCCAGTGCCAGTGCCACCGCCCAGCCCGGCGGTGACAAAAACCATATCGGCGCCCTTCAAAATCGTGTACAGTTCCTCCGCCGATTCCTCGGCAGATTTGCGGCCAACTTCTGGGTTGCCGCCAGCGCCCAGGCCGCGAGTCAGCTTTTCGCCGATTCGCACCTTGTGCGCCGCGCGCGCCAGTGTCAGCGCCTGGGCGTCAGTGTTGACCGCCACAAAATCAACGCCCTGAATGCCTTCTTCAATCATTCGGTTGACGGCATTCGTGCCGCCGCCACCCACGCCGACCACTTTGATGTGGGCGATGGCTTCTGCATTTTTGTTGGTATCCATGGTTTCCTCCTGAAGAAATCAATGGCGAATAAACAGGTTGAATAAAAATTGACCGGCTACGGAAGCAGTCGCTTGAGCAGGTTCTTGACGGTATTCCAATTTTGACTGTCTCCTTTCAAAACGCGCGGTCGCCCCGCTGTGTTGGCAGAGGCAAAACTCTGCATGGCTGCCGCCCAGTAGAGCAAGCCCACACTGGTCGAATAGGCCGGGGAAGTCAACTTATCGGCCAGGCCGAGTAGTTTTTCAGGTTGAGCGGTGCGGACGGGCATTCCCAGCACGCGACTCGCCAATTGGCGAATGCCTGGCAGCAGGCTGGTGCCGCCCGTCAAAACCATGCCCGCTGGCAGCAGGCCATCGTAGCCAGAGCGTTTAATCTCCTGCAGGCACAGGTCAAACATCTCGGCCACGCGCGCTTCGATGATGTGACTCATATCCTGGCGGCGAACCAGCACCGGCTGGTCTTCGCCAAACGGGCTGACGCTGAAGGTTTCATCGGCCATCACTTCGCTGCGCAGGGCGTGCCCATGCTGTTTTTTGGCTTCTTCTGCCTGCGGCAGCGGCAGACGCAGGCCGTGCGCAATGTC
>JAVHNW010000314.1:0-1807 GCA_036169755.1 bacterium
CTCGCTGGAAGCGTATGAAACTGCCAGCGGGGAGCGTTCCGCCTTGTACCAGGCCTTCGCGCAGAATCAGATTCAGTACCTGGCGGCGCTTTCGGGGCTGGGAGTCATCTTCAATAAATTAAAAGAAATTGCCGTTGCCGGTGAAAGCGTCAGCGTGGGCGCCATTAAAATGCTGGCGCATTTGCCGCCCACCCTGCAAACCTGGCTGGATGGTCTGCCCGCGCGGGTGGGGATGCTCAATGATTTGCTGAAGGGGCGCGAGGTTTTCTCCAATGTTGGCGCGGTGGTGGCGACCAGCACCCTGCGCCGTTTTGTGACCGCCAAAGATGATAATGAACAAAAGCAGTTGGTGTGGGGTTTAATTACCGGCGCGGACGGCGTTTTGCGCCTGAGCCTGCGCGATTTCCGCCCACATGTGGCCGCGCTGCAGGCGCTTGGCCGCGCCGATCTGGCGCAGCAAATTACCCAGGATTATTTGGATGAGTATGCCGCCGGTTTTAACCGCTATGTTGCCGAACTGCGCCGCATTGTGCTGGCAAACCGCGAAACGGGGATACAAGAATGAATCAAACGCCCACCGACCCGCTGATTGGCCGCCAACTCTCCACCTTCCGCATTGAGCGGGTGCTGGGGCGCGGCGGCATGGCCCAGGTTTACTATGGCATGGATGTCAAACTTCAGCGCCCGGTTGCCGTCAAAGTGATTGACGCGCGTCACCGCTCAAAACCAACCTACGCCCAGCGCTTCATCAAAGAAGCCCGCGCGGTAGCCAGGCTGCGCCACGAAAACATCATTCAAATTTATTACGCCGATGACGAAAACGGGCTGTATTACTACGTCATGGACTATATTGACGGCCAAGACCTGGGCGACACGCTTTCGGCGCGCGCCGCGCGCAGCGATTTGCTGCCCGCCACCGAGGTGATGCGGATTGGCCGCGCTCTGGCCGCCGCGCTGGATTTCGCCCACAGTCAGGGCATCATCCACCGCGATGTCAAACCTTCCAATGTTTTGCTTGCAAAAAATGGGCGGGTGGTGCTGAGCGATTTTGGCCTGGCGCTCGACCTGCAGCAGGGTTCCTCCGGCGAGGCCTTCGGCACACCGCATTACATGTCGCCCGAACAGGCGCGCCGCTCCACCGATGCCACGGCGCAATCCGATTTATATTCGCTGGGCGTCATCCTTTACGAAATGCTGACCGGTGTCGTCCCGTTTGACGATGAGTCGCCAACTGCGGTTGCCCTCAAACATCTGACCGAAACGCCGCCGCCGCCGCGCAGCCTCAACCCTGCGCTCAGCCCGGCCACCGAAGCCGTCCTTTTGCGCGCCCTGGCAAAAGCACCCAAAGAGCGCTACGCCAGCGGCGCGGCGCTGATGGACGCGCTGGAGGGCGCGTTGGCGAAAACCATCCCCGCCGCCGAGCGCGTTTTACCGCTTCCACCGCCGCCCGCCGCCATTTTGGCCGGGAAAACTCGCAGCGTGGCCCAACGTCCGCTGGCCGCGCCCGCCCCAGCTGCTCGCAAAAATCACTGGCCGCGGCTGCTTTTTTTGATAATTCTTGCCGCCGCCCTGTTTTATGCGAAAGAGGTCCTGCTCCCAGGCGGAATCAACCTGCAGGCCTTTTTCCCCGCCGCAACTTCTGCCCCGACCGCAAGCGAGATTGTCCCGGCTGTGGCCGCTTCGCCGCGCCCCAGCCACACGCCGCCCCCAAGCCTCAGCGCCACGCCGAGCGCCTCGTCCACGCGCACGCCCAGCGCAAGCCCCTCGCCGAGCGCTACCGCAACTGAAACCGCATCGCCCACCCCCA
>JAVHNW010000315.1:0-9318 GCA_036169755.1 bacterium
CATGGGTACACGGCGTTTGTGGAAATTCCCTGGCCGTAGAATCAAAAACGCCGGTCCAAAAGACCGGCGTTTTTGATTCTAGAGGCTGCTGGCGCGCGCGCTGATTTTTTCTTTGACCCGCGCTAGAAATTCACCGAGGGGAATGTTATTTTGCTGCGAGCCGTCACGCATGCGTAGGGAAACCACCCCGGCTTCGGCTTCGCTGGCGCCGACTACCAGCATGTACGGCACTTTGAAGAGCTGCGCCTGGCGGATTTTGGCGTTCATGCGTTCCCCGCCCAAAGCGGCGCTGACGCGAATGCCCGCTTCGCGCAGTTGGGCGGCGATTTGGGCGGCGTAGTCGTTTTGACCATCGGTGATGGGGATGACCCGCGCCTGCTCGGGCGCGAGCCAGACCGGGAAGGCCCCGGCGTAGTGTTCGATGAGGAAGCCAATCATGCGTTCGTGCGTGCTGAGCGGGGCGCGGTGAATGCAGAGTGGAATTTCTTCCGCGCCATCTTTGTTGACGAATTTCAGGTCGAAGCGTTCAGGCACGGCAAAATCCACCTGATTGGTGGCCAGGGTAAATTCGCGGCCAATCGCGCTCCAAATTTGCACATCAATTTTGGGGCCGTAGAAGGCGGCTTCGTTTTCCACTTCCACAAAGGGTACGCCGCCGTTCTGCATGGCGCGGCGTACCATGTCTTCGGTTTTGACCCACAGGCGTTCGTTGTCTACATATTTTTTACCCAGCCCGGCTTTGGCGTGCAGGCTGAGGCGCATGATGTAGCGGTCAATGCCGAACAGGTCGAAATATTTTTTATACAGGTCAATCACGCCCATGAACTCGCTCTCGAATTGTTCCTCGGCGCAGTAAATGTGAGCGTCATTCATTTGCATCGAACGCACGCGCATCAGGCCGAACAGTTCGCCGGATTTTTCGTAGCGATAGCAGGTGCCATATTCTGCCAGGCGTATGGGCAGGTCGCGGTAGGAACGCGGTCGGGCGCCGAAGATTTTGTGGTGCATGGGGCAGTTCATCGGCTTGATGTAGTATTTGACGCCTTCCAACTCCATCGGCGGGTACATACTTTCGGCGTAGTAGGGCAGGTGGCCGGAGCGCAGGAACAAATCTTCCTTGGTGATGTTGGGCGTGCGCACGCGGCTGTAACCGGCCTTTTCTTCCATCTCCTTCGCCAGTTTTTCCAGTTCTTCAATCAGAATGCCGCCGTTCGGCATCCACAAGGGCAGGCCGGGGCCCACTTCGTCATCGAACAGAAAAATATCGAGTTCTTTGCCCAATTTGCGATGGTCGCGTTTTTTGGCTTCTTCCAGCATCTGCAGGTACTGCTTCAACTCGTCCGGTTTTTGCCAGGCCGTGCCATAAATGCGCGTCAGCATTTTATTTTTCTCATCGCCGCGCCAGTAGGCTCCGGCAATGGACATCAATTTCACCGCTGACGGGTTGATTTGGCGCGTATTTTCCACATGCGGCCCACGGCAGAGGTCGGTGAAGGTATCGTGCTGGTAAATGGAAATTTCCGGCTTTTCTGCCAGCGGGTTGCCGTACTCATCCAGGCCGCCTTTTTCCAGGCCGTCAATCAGTTCCAATTTGTAGGGCTGGTCTTTGAAGATTTTCCGCGCCTCGTCTGCCGAAAGCGCCTGGCGCTGAAAAACGTGGCCCCCGGCGATAATCTGCCGCATACGTTTTTCGATTTTTTCCAGGTCCTCCTGGACGATGGGCTGCGGCAGATCAAAGTCATAGTAAAAGCCGTTTTCCACGGGCGGGCCAATCGTGTACTTCGTCTCCGGGTAAAATTCCAGCACGGCCTGCGCCATGATGTGCGCCGCCGAGTGGCGAATGCGATACAACAGCGTATCTTCATACCGTTCAGACATGCGAGCCTCCTTTGAAAAACAAAAAACTCTCCTCCCACACGGGACGAGAGTTTAACTCACGCGGTTCCACCCGATTTACCCTGTTGAGGGTATCTCTTCGGCCGATAACGGGGCCAGCCGTTCCGCTTACTGACGGGAATTGCGCCCGCGTTCTGCTTTACGCTCACAGGTGGTTTTCAGCGCTTCCAGCCGGAGAAGGTTTCCAGTCTGCTGACCTTCTCTCCCTGACGGTTTTCACGCGCTTACTCTTCCTGTTCGATGCGTTTATTCGTCTTCAACGTCCTTGTCTACTTCTCAGTGGGCGGAATAGGGCTCGAACCTACGACCTCTGCTATGTCAAAGCAGTGCTCTAACCAACTGAGCTACCCGCCCAAGCGAGAGCGTATTATACACAGCCGCCCGAAAAATGACAAGGCCAGTTTTTAATCTGCGGTATAATCGCCGCTGCCATGAGCGAAAAACGCCCGGAAGATTTATCGGTGGAAGAACTGCGCCGCCTATTGCTCGACAAGCGGCGAGTGACTCGCCATGACCGGCTGGAGCAGTTCAAACGTACCGGGCGGGTGCTCTCGCTGGCAGTGGATGTGCCTGCCGGCCCGCCCGAGGCGCCTGCCCCGCTGGAAGCCGAATCTGACCAGGCAGAGTTCCAGCCCCTCCCCAAAAATCCGCGCCGGGCGCTGATGGAACGGGTTTTGCTGGCAGTCGAAATTTTGGCGGTGCTGGGGCTGATTGGAATTGGCATCCTGTTTTTTGGCATGATGCGGACGTTGAATCAAGAAGTGGCCGCCTCGCTGGAACAGCCCACCGCTGCCGCCACCCCGCTGATTACCGCTGTTGTGCTGCCTTCGGGCCACACGCCGCCCAACGCAGCCGGTGGCGCCCAGCCCAACGAAGCGGAAATTCCAGAGCATTTGCGCCCGCTGGTACAAAACGCGGTCAGCGCACCGGTACCCACCTCCAGCCCGGCGCAAGCCATTCGCATTCAAATCCCCGCCATTGGCGTGGATGCGCCGATTGTTCAGGGCGATGGCTGGGAACAACTCAAAAAGGGAGTTGCCCAGCACATTGGCACGCCCAACCCCGGTGAAAATGGCAACATCGTCCTTTCGGCGCACAATGATATTTTCGGCGAGATTTTTCGCGAGTTGGATCGTTTACAGCCTGGTGATGTGATTATTTTGTACACCAATCAACGCCAGTACAATTACACCGTAATTTCTACGCAAATTGTTGAGCCGACTCGCGTGGAAGTGATGGCGCCGACCGCCAGCCCGGTGCTTACGCTTGTTTCGTGTTATCCCTATCTCATTGACAACCAGCGGATTGTGGTTTCTGCTGAATTACAAAACCCTTAGGAGAGAGCAATGGCAAAAAAAATTTCCCTCAAGTCCGCCGCCCCGGTGGAATTTAACCCCGATTACACTCAAGTCAAAGCCGATTTAAAGCGGATTGGTATTTTGGCGCTTTCCTTTTTTGCGCTGCTGATTGCGCTTTCATTTTTCCTGAAATAGACGGCAACTCAACCGCATTCAAGCCTGGAAAGGTTTGAACTTTTTATTGACGTATTGGCCTGCAATGGTATAATACGGACTCGCTCTGCCCTGGCAGAAATACGCCAGGGCGGTTGCTTGTCGTAACGCCGAAAATTTTCGGCGTGTGTCATCCCGGCTTCCCCGTCTGTTGGCGAAATCGCAGGCAGCGCGGCGAAGCGAAGACCAGGAGAAAGGAATTATGAAATACGTTATCGTTGAAAGCGGCGGCAAACAATATAAAGCCGTCGAAGGTTCTACGATTGAGGTAGACCTTTTGCACGTTGAACCCGGCCAGCCCCATGAATTAAATCAGGTGCTGTTGCTGGTGGATGGCGAGGATGTTCAGGTTGGCAAACCCACCCTTTCTGGTATCACTGTTCAGGCTACGGTGGTGGAACATTTTAAGGGCGAAAAAACCTTCAACTTCGCCTATTCGCCCAAGAAACGCATTCGTCAGAAGACCGGGCATCGTCAGAATTACACCCGTCTTCAAATTGAAAAGATTGGCTAGTAAGAGAGGTAACCATGGCTCATAAGAAAGGTGGCGGCTCAAGCCGCAACGGTCGTGACTCTAACTCGCAGCGGCTTGGCGTGAAGCGCTACGCGGGCGAATTTGTTCTTTCCGGCAGCATTATCGTGCGTCAGCGCGGCACCCATCTCAAACCGGGCATCGGTGTTGGCCTGGGCAAGGACGATACTATTTTTGCGGTGAATGATGGCGAAGTTTTCTTCGATATTTATCATGGCCGCAAGCGCGTCAATGTCATTCCCGCCGAAATGCTTCAGGCCGAGGCGTAGGAGACTCTCATGAAAGCAGAAATTCATCCCAAATACTATCCCGACGCCAAGGTCTCCTGCGCGTCATGCGGCACAACCTGGACGACTGGCTCCACCCGAAAAGAAATCCGCGTGGAAATTTGCTCCAACTGTCACCCCTTCTTCACCGGCGAGAGTTCGCGCATGATTGACATCGAAGGCCAGGTGGACCGCTTCTACAAAAAATTGCAGGCGCGCCAGGACTACGTTGAAGGCCAAAAAGCCAAAGAGGAAGCCAAAACTTCCCCCAAACGCCCGATTGCAGACCTGGAACTCGGCCCCCGCTCCATCAAGGCCCTGGCCGCTGTGGGCATCACCGAAGTCGGCGCGCTGATGGCGAAACTGGCCGAAGGCGAAGAAGCCGCTCTGGCAATTGAAGGCTTTGGCCGCAAATCGCTGATTGACGCCAAAAAGAAGCTGCGCGCCCTCGGCTATGATGTTCCCGTAACCGCCTCCGAAGCGGCATAATTTACCGAAATTTCAGGTAAACTAGACAGGCAGATGAAACCATCTGCCTGTCTTTCTATCTTGTGTCGGAGCGTTCATGAATCATAAGACTGGTTCCATCGAAGTTATCTGCGGCTCCATGTTCAGCGGAAAAACCGATGAACTCATCCGCCGCCTGCGCCGGGCGTTGATTGCGCGTCAGCGGGTGCAGGTTTTCAAACCCGCGATTGACCTGCGCTATGCTGCCGAAAAAGTTACCTCGCACGCCGGGGCCGATTTTGACGCCCTGCCGGTGGCAAATTCTGCCGACATTTCTTCCCTGCTTGCGCCAGAAACGACTGTGGTCGGCGTGGATGAAGCCCAGTTTTTTGATCCCGACATTGTGGATGTTTGCCGTGACCTGGCGGCGCGCAACATTCGCGTCATTGTCGCCGGGTTGGATACTGATTTCCGCGCCGAACCCTTCGGGCCGATGCCCACCCTCATGGCGCAGGCCGAGCGGGTAGATAAACTTCAGGCCATCTGCATGGTTTGCGGCGAAAACGCCAGCCGCACCCAGCGCCTGGTCAACGGAAAACCTGCCCGTTACGATGACCCGGTCGTCATTGTCGGCGCCGCCGAACTCTACGAAGCGCGCTGCCGCCTGCATCACCAAGTGCCCCGTTAGGGCAATCCCCGCCAGGGTGGAAAGTCCCCCGCCAGGGTGGAAAGTCCCCCGCCAGGGCGGAAAATCCTGAGGTAAATCATGCAAGACTACCGTGAGTTTCTCGCCGAAACGTTGATTGACGAAACAACCCTGCAAACCCGCATTCGCCAACTGGCCGAAGAAATTAACCGCGACTATGCCGGGCAAGACCTGATGCTCATCTGCATTCTGCGCGGCGGTGTGGTTTTTATGGTGGATTTGATGCGCCATATCCGCGTGCCGCATGTCATGGATTGCATGGCAATTTCATCCTATGGCGTTGGCGCGCGCGCCAGCACCGGCAATGTGCGCGTCACCTATGATTTGCAAAATAACATCGCTGGCCGCAATGTGCTGATTGTGGAAGACATCGTGGACAGCGGCCACACCATCTCACACGTTTTGGAAATGCTCTCCACCCGCAACCCCAAAAGCCTCAAGGTTTGCGTTTTACTCGACAAAAAAGAACGCCGCGAAGTCCCGGTTCCCGTCGCCTACTGCGGCTTTGAAATTCCCAATGCCTACGTTTTTGGCTATGGCCTCGACATTGACGAGTACTACCGCAACCTGCCCTTCATCGGAATCGTGAACCTGGAACGCTACAAAGGCCCCGCCGAATAGCGCCCTAAAAACCCATGCAGCCCGATTTTTGGAACGCCTACGCCGGTCGCTGGCTCGCCGTTTTACGCGGGCAGATTGTCGCCCAGGCCGCCACCCGCGAAAAAGCCCTGCTCGCCGCGCGCCTGCTGCGCTTCAAGGAAGTTCCCGAATTGATTTATATGCCCGAGTCACTGCCCCTGTTTTCTTCGCCCTTGCTGAAAAAATTGCGCGCCGCCTGGCCCGCCGAAATTCCCCTATACCTGGTCGGCGGCGCCGTGCGCGATTCGCTGCTGGGACGCGAATCACACGACCTCGATTTTGCCACCCCGCCCGGGGCGCTGACTCTCGCCCGCCAACTGGCTGACCGCCTCGGCGCGGCCTTTTTCCCGCTGGACGTGGAAAACGACACCGCCCGCCTCATCCTGACTGCCGAAGATGGCCGCCGCGACACGCTCGACTTCACCGGTTATCGCGGCCCCGATTTGCAGGCCGACCTGCGCGACCGCGATTTCACCATCAACGCCATCGCGCTGGACGTTTTCAGCGGCGCAGCGATTGACCCGCTGGGCGGCGCGCGCGACCTGCGCGAAAAGCGTCTGCGCGCCTGCTCGCCCAGCGCGCTGGCCGATGACCCGCTGCGAATTTTACGCGCCATCCGCCAGGCCGCCGCTTTTGGCTTGTCCATTGAGCCGGAAACCCGCCAGCAGATGAAGGCCGCCCTGCCCGGCCTGAAAAAAATTTCTGCCGAGCGCCTGCGCGATGAACTTTTCAAGATTTTGGCAGGCCCCGCCCCCGATGCCGCCTTGCGCGCCCTCGACTTGCTGGGCGTTTTGCCCTACATCTTGCCGGAACTGCCCGCCCTGAAAGGCGTCACCCAGTCGCCGCCCCACGTCCACGATGTCTGGACGCATACGCTGGCGGTTTTGCGCCATCTGCAGGCGATTTTGGCGCTGCTGGCCTCGCAGTACGATGAAGAAAAATCCAACGCCGACTTGTTCAGCGGGCTGCTGGTTTCACGCCTGGGACGCTACCGCGCGCAACTCAGCGAACACTTCGTCGCGCCGCTTACCCCAGAACGCTCTGCGCGCGCGCTGCTATTTTTCGCCGCGCTTTACCACGATATTGAAAAACCATCCACGCGGGTGGAGATGGAAAACGGGCGCATCCGTTTCTTGGGGCATGACGAAAAGGGCGCCGCCACCGCGCTGCGCCGCGCCATGGCGCTGCGTCTCAGCAACGCAGAACTCGACCGCCTGAAAATCGTCATCCGCCAGCACATGCGCCCGCACCATTTTTCCAGCCGCCGACAGGCCGAAGGGGCCGCCCCCTCGCCGCGCGCCATCTATCGCTATTTCCGCGAGGCGGGCGAGGCGGGCGTGGACGTTTTACTGCTTTCCCTGGCTGATTTGCGCGCCACCTACGACCACACGCTGACCCAGGAAATTTGGAGCGCCGCGCTGGATAGCGCCCGCGTCCTGCTGGAAGCCTGGTATGAAAAACCCGCCGAAATCGTCCACCCGCCGCAGCTGCTCAACGGCGATGACTTGCAGGCCGAGTTTAAACTGCCGCCGGGCCGTGAAATTGGCCAAATCCTCGAAGCGGTGCGCGAAAACCAGGCGGCGGGACGTATTTCCAGCCGCGCCGAAGCCTTGCTTTTTGCGCGTGGCTGGCTCGAAGCCGCGCGGAAAAAACCATGACGCCCCCAGCCCGCCGCCACGCTGACCGAAATTCCACCCACCCAAGCCATAATGGAATTTTTGTAAAGCGGCTGATTTTATGACAAAACTGCGCGTAATCATCATTTTCTTGCTCTCCCTGGCGCTTTTGAGCGGCTTATTTGCCGCCAATTTTGCCTACACCAGCCGCGTTCCAGGCGGGTCGGATTTTGCCCCGCTCTGGCAGGGGACGCGCAACTTTCTCTTTCAGGGCATCAC
Source organism: bacterium (assembly GCA_036169755.1). Lineage (GTDB taxonomy): Bacteria > Chloroflexota > Anaerolineae > Anaerolineales > Villigracilaceae > UBA8950. Next base: position 7,893 of record JAVHNW010000315.1, read on the forward strand.
CCCCTACGGCGAGCTGACCGCCCTCAACGCGCAGACCCTCATCTACGGGCGCGCCGCCCGTCCGCTCGAAAACCCGCTGCGCCCCGACCAGCCGCTTTATCTGCTTTTACTTTACAGCCCACTGGCGGCGATTTCCGATTTTACGCTGGCGCGCGCGCTGTGGATGTTGGCGCTCGAATTGTCGCTCGCCGGGCTGATTCTGCTCTCCCTGCAGCTGGCCGGCTGGCGCCCCCGCCCGCTGACCTGGCTGCCGTTGATTCTTTTTTCGCTGGCGGGTTTTCCCACGCTGATGGCCCTGCAGGCGGCCAGCCCGGTCATTCCATTCACGCTGATTCTGCTCGCCGCGCTGTGGGCCATTTCGCGCCAGGCGGATGAATTTGCCGGATTCCTGCTGGTTTTTGCGCTGATTTACGCAGAAAATGGTCTGCCCGCCCTGCTTTTTCTGCTTGTCTGGTCTTTTTTTAGTGGCCGCAGACAGGTGGCGGCTGGTTTTGGCATGACGCTGGTGCTGGCTCTCAGCATCACCCAATTGCTTGCGCCGGGCTGGCTCAACGATTTTTTCCGCGCCGCGTTTCGCAATTTCCAATTTAACGCCTCGCTTTCCACCTTTTCCTTGCTCGGCCAATGGTTTCCGGCGATTGGCGCGCGTTTGGCCTGGGGCCTGACTCTGATTACTTTGTTGATGCTCGGCCTGGAAGCCGTACTCGCCCTGCGCCGCGACTCGCGCTGGCTGTTCTGGACTTTTTCACTTTTTTTGAGCGTCTCGCCACTGCTGGGGCTGCCTTTCCCCGCGCCGGAGCGGCTCTTCCTCTTTTTACCCGCCTCCCTGCTGATTGTCTCCGTCATGGATCAGCGCTGGGGCGCCTGGGGGCGCTTTGCCGCGCTGGTCGTTTTTTCGCTCATTTTTGCGGCGCTGTGGGCCCAATCTTTTTTCAACAGTTCGCTGGCCTTTCTCTGGCTTTCCCCGCTCATGTTGATTTTGCTCTACTGGGTGCGCTGGTGGGCGGCGCGCCCGGCGCGCTTGTGGGCCGACCAACTGAGCGACCTGGAGACCTATGACCCGCGCTGAATGGTTTTTTCTCTTCGCGGTGGGGCTGGCAGTTGCCCTGGGCGTGGCTTTTTTTCAGCATTCCCCCGGCTACATGGACGCGGATTATTACATGGCGGGCGCCATGCGCCTGGCGCAGGGTCACGGTTTTAGCGAAATTTTCCCCTGGAACTACCTGGACGATTTTCAAAGCCTGCCGCATCCCTCGCACGGCTATTGGATGCCGCTCGCCTCGCTGATTGCCGCCCTGCCGATGGCGCTCAGCGGCCAACTCACGTTTGCCGTTGCCCGCCTGCCTTTTATTTTTCTGGCGGCCTGTGTCCCGCCGCTGACGGCTCTGCTGGCTCTGCGCCTGGGTTGCCGCCGCGAGCAGGCCCT
>JAVHNW010000316.1:0-12401 GCA_036169755.1 bacterium
TGTCTTTCACCGGCGTGAATGTTCAGGCCATGCTGGCGGCTCAAACGCTGGAAGACCCCTTCGCCCCGCTGATGGCGCTCGCCAATGCCGATGGTTGGTGCCTGCTCTTGGGCGTGGACCAGACTGCCAACACCAGCATTCACCTGGCCGAAAAGCTGGCCGGGCGCAAACAGTTTACCCGCTGGGCGCGTCTCGAAGATGGCTCCACCGTCACCTGCCCCGGTTTTCCCGGCTGCTCTGCCGGTTTCGAGGCGCTGGCGCCCGATATGGAATCCGCCGTCACCCGGCTGACAGTCGGCAGCGCGCAAATTCAGGCCTTCCCGCTGCGGATGTTGATTACCCGCGCCTATGAAAAAGTCAAAAAAGACCCGCTGGCCCTGCTCTGCCAGCGCCCCGATTGCGAACGCTGCGCCGTTGTGCGCGAACTGCTCAAAAATTGACAGGAGAATGTATGACGCAAATTGACATCATCGGCGTCCCGATTGATTTGGGCGCAGGCCGCCGCGGCGTGGATATGGGCCCCAGCGCCATCCGCTACGCGCATTTGCAGGCCGAATTGCGCGCCATGAACTTTCAGGTGGAAGATAAAGGCAACATCGAAGTCGCCATCGCTGAAATGTGCAGCATCAGCGAGCCGAATCTCAAATACATTGATTGCATCGTGCCGATGGCGCGGCGCACCGCCGGAGCCGTGGCAACTTCCATCGCCGCCGGGAACATTCCGTTGGTGCTGGGCGGCGACCACAGCATCGCCATTGGTTCGGTGGCGGGCGCGGCCCGTCAGCGCAAAATTGGCGTTTTATGGGTGGACGCCCACGCCGATTTCAACACCGCCGCAACCACGCCCTCCGGCAACATTCACGGGATGCCGCTGGCCGCTTTGTGCGGCCTGGGCGATGAGCGCCTGATTCATCTCTGGCCGGGCAGCGTCAGCGCGCTCGACCCGCGCCGCGTGGCCGTCATCGGCGCGCGTGACCTGGACGAGGGCGAAAAAACCAATCTGCGCCAGGCCGGGGTGATGGTGCAGAGCATGGAACAACTCGACCGCCACGGGCTGGTGCCCGCCATGGAAAGCGCGCTGGCGCAGATCTCGCAGGAGGTGGACGGGATTTACCTGTCCTTTGACGTGGACGCCATTGACCCGCGCCACGCTCCCGGTGTGGGAACTCCCGTTACCGGCGGGCTGACCTACCGCGAGGCGCACCTCATCTGCGAAATGGTCGCCGAAACCGGCAAATTAATCGGCCTCGACATGGTCGAAGTCAACCCGATTCTCGACAGCCAAAACGCCACCGCGCGCCTGGCGGTGGAACTGACCGTCTCGGCGCTGGGACGCCGCATCTGGAACGGGTAAGGCGAAGTAAGGTAAAATAACGCCATGACGAATAGACAAGGCCCCATTCTTGTGGTTGAAGATGTCCCCAATGTGTTGGAACTGCTCGAAGTCACCCTGCGCTTCAAGGGCTACCAGGTTGTCAGCGCCCACAACGGGCTCGAAGGGCTGGAAAAAGCCAAAAGCGAATCCCCCGCGCTGATTATCACCGACATTCTCATGCCCAAATTGGACGGCTTCGCCTTCGTCCAAAAACTACGCCTCGACCCCGACACCCGCGCCATCCCGGTTATTTTTCTCTCCGCCACCTACGTCACCCCCGAAGACCGCCAATTTGCGCTCAGCCTGGGCGCGGCGCGCTTCATCGAAAAACCGATTGACACCGAAGAATTTTTGCTGACGGTAGCCGAAACGCTGACCCAGGGCGCGCCGACCACCCCCTCCCCGCTCAACACCCGCGATTTTTACCAGGGCTACCGCGAGCGCCTCGAATACAAATTGCGCCACAAAAACACCCAAATCCAGCGCATTGAACGCCTCATTCCCACCCTGCCCGAAGAGCAGCGCCCGGCTTTCGCCACCATGCTCGACCAATCCAACGCCGACCGCGAAAACATCAAAGCCGAACTACAGGAAATCTACCGCGCCCTGGCAGAACTGAAATAAAACCTCACCCACCCACGCCGGAGAGAAAATTGAATATTCCAACCCTGGCCGACCTGGAGCAAATTGCCCTGCAGGCCGGCCAAATTTTATCCCAGGGCTACGAAACCGCCCTCAACATTCGCTACAAAGGCGAAATTGACCCAGTGACCGAAATTGACCAGCGTTCCGAAGCCTTCATCCTGGCCGAAATCCAGCGCCGCTTCCCCGGCCACCAAATCCTGGCCGAAGAAAGCGGCAGCAGCGCCGGAAGCGCCGAATATTTGTGGGTTGTGGACCCGCTGGATGGAACCGTCAACTACGCCCACGGCATCCCCGTCTTTTCGGTTTCCATCGCCTACGCCTTCCAGGGCGAGATTCGGCTGGGCGTGGTGCTGGATCCGCTGCGCGGAGAACTATTCCGCGCCGAGGCCGGGCGCGGCGCCTGGAACAACGCCCGCCCGCTGAAAGTTTCCTCCACCGCCGAATTGCGCCGCAGCCTGCTGGCGACTGGCTTCCCCTACGACATTCGCACCACCGCCCACGACAATTTGGAAAGCTTTGCCCGCCTTTCCCGGCAAACGCAGGGTGTGCGCCGCCTGGGTTCCGCCGCCCTCGATTTGTGCTATGTTGCCGCCGGGCGCTTTGACGGCTACTGGGAGCGTTCCCTGCGCCCCTGGGATTTGGCCGCTGGCGGCCTGATTGCCCGCGAGGCGGGCGCCCGCGTCACCCGGCTGGACGGCTCGCCGGAACTGCTCAGTGAGCCGCTTTCAGTGATTGCCGCCAACCCGGTTTTATACCCGGCGCTCCTCAAAGAAATCGGCCAGGCATAAGCCTGGCCGATTTCTTTTCAACTGCGTAATTTCGCGTCCAATTCTTTTTCCAGCCGCTTGATGACGCGGCTGCGAATCCCCGCCGCGTCTTTGTCGGTCAGCGTGCCTTCGGGGGAACGGTAGGTCAGAGCGTAGGCCAGGCTCTTTTTGCCCGCGCCAAGCTGCTCGCCGCGGAAAACATCAAAGAGGGTGACGCTTTCCAGCAGTTTGCCGCCCGTCTGCCGAATCAGCGCCTCGACCCGGTCGGCGGGCAGCGCCTCGTCCACGATGACGGCGATATCTTCCAAAACGGGCGGATACTCGCTGACGGGTTGAATCGGGTAGCCAGCGGGCAGGGCGGCCAGCAGCGCTTCCAGGTCAAAATCGGCGGCCAGAATCGGGGCGCTGATTTTGTAATTTTCGGCCACTTGCGGGTGTATTTCGCCAAAAACTCCCAAAGAGACGGGGGTTTCTCCCGGCGGGGTGGCAGCCAGCAGCGCGGCGGCGCACTTTCCGGGGTGGAAGGAGGGGTGTTCCGCTGGGACGTAGTTCACGTTCACGTGCAGAGAATCCAGCAGGGATTCTAGAATTCCTTTTAAATCGTAAAAGTCGAGTTTTACGCCCACTTTGGCGTCCCAGGCGCTGGCGAAGCGTTTGCCGCTGAGAACGATTGCCAGGCGGCGCGGTTCGGCGGGCAGGCCGCCTGGCCGGGGAACGTAGACGGCGCCAATTTCAAACAAGGCCAGGCTTTCGCGCTGACGGATGTTTTTCTCTGCCGCGCTCAAGACGGAGGCCAAAACGCTGCGGCGCAGGACGCGCTTTTCGGGGGCGATGGGGTTGGCGAGAGCCACGTATTCCAGTGGAACGCCGGAGGAATTGGGCAGCAGGCGGTTTTCGGCTTCGGGCGAAGTCATACGGTACGAGATGATTTCCTGCAGGCCGAGCCGCGCCAGCGTGTCGCGCAGGCGTTCTTCGGCTTCCAGCGAGGGGTTGCCGCGCTGCGGCGGCAGCGGGTCAGCTAGGCGGCTCTCGGGGAGTTTGTCGTAGCCGTACAGGCGGGCGATTTCTTCCATCACATCGGCCAGACCCACCAGGCCCGTGCCGATATCCAGGCGGATGGCGGGGGCGCTGATGAGCAGGCTGTCGGCGGGGCCGGGCTGGCAGCGGAATTCGAGCCGTTCCAGCAGGTTTTTGACTTCTTCGAGCGGGATTTCGATGCCCAGGGCGCGGCGGATGTCGCTTTCACGCAGTTCAACCACGGGCGCTTGCGGCGGATTGGGGTATTCGTCCACGATGCCGGGGGCGATTTGTCCGCCGCTCCACTGCGCCATCCAGTACAGGCAGCGCTTCAGGCCGTCTTCGGCCAGGGCGGGGTGGATGCCGCGCGAGAAGCGGTAGGAGGCTTCGGAAGGCAGGTTGTGCTGGTTGGCAGTTTTGCGGATGTTGATGAAGTTCCAGGCGGCGGCTTCGAGCAGGATGCTGTGGCTGGAGGCGGTTACTTCGCTTTCGGCGCCGCCCATTACCCCGGCCAGAGAAAGGGCGCCGCGCTGGTCGCAAACCAGCACGTTGTTTTCGCTCAGGGCGCGTTCCACGCCATCCAGGGTGGTTAATTTTTCGCCAGGCTGGGCGGCGCGGGTGGAGATGACGATTTTTTTGCCAGCGGCGCGCCGGGCGAGAACGTCATAATCGAAGGCATGCAGCGGTTCGCCAATTTCCAGCATGGTGTAGTTGGTGGCGTCCACCATGTTGTTGATGGCGCGGATTCCGCACAGACGCAGGCGGCGTTGAACCCAGGCCGGGCTGGGGGCAATTTCCACGCCGCGAATCAGCCCCAGCATGAAGCGCGGGTTGAGTTCGGGGGCCGAAATTTCAATCCCGACTTTGTCGGCCACGCTTTCACCGGCAGTCGCCAATGGATAATCAGGTTTTTTGAGCGCGCGCCCGGTGAGCGCTGCCAGTTCGCGGGCAATGCCCAGCGCGGAGGTGTTGCGGGCCTGGTTGGGCAAAATGCTGATGTCCAGCACCGCGTCTCCCATGTAATCGGCCAGCGGCATTCCGGCGGGGGCATCGTCTTCGAGGAAGAGGATGCCCTCGTGTTCCTCGCTCAGGCCGATTTCTTTTTCGGAGCAGACCATCGAATAGGATTCCACGCCGCGAATTTTGGCGCGTTTTAGAGTGGTCAGAACCAGCCCCTCGGCGTGGCCGTCATAAATGGTGGCGCCCTCTTTGGCGTAGGCCACTTTGAGCGCTTTGGGCAGCCTCCCCTGTCCCTTGAAAGGGTACAGGTTGGGCGCGCCGGTGAGAACGCTGTGAACGATTTGCCCATCGAAGAGTTCGCACAGCGTCAGCCGGTCGGCGTTGGGGTGCGGCTCCACCTGGCGGATTTCGGCCACGACCAGCTTTTCCCTGTCCCAGGCGATGCCGCTGATTTTGAAACCGTGGTCATCGCGTTCTGGCAGGGGCAGCCCGGCGAAGCGGATTTCATCAATTTCCAGCCCGGCGGAGGTCAGCAGGCGGGCAACGTCAACCACTTCGAGGCCGGTCAGGTCAACAAATTCTTTTAACCAAGAAAGGGGTAGTTTCATGAGAATTGCTCCAAAAAGCGCACATCGTTACCCCACAGGTAGCGGATGTCGGTGATTTTGTGGCGCAGCATTAATTGCCGTTCTGGGCCCATGCCAAAGGCGAAGCCGGTATATTTTTGCGGGTCATAGCCGCCGTTTTGCAGCACAGTCGGGTGAACCATGCCGCAGCCGAGAATTTCCAGCCAACCCGATTTTTTGCAGACGCCGCAGCCTTTTCCGCCGCAGACGAAACATTCCACGTCCATTTCGGCGCTGGGTTCGGTGAAGGGAAAGTACGAAGCGCGGAAGCGGGTTTTGGCGCTGCGCCCAAACATGCGGCGCACAAATTCGGCCAGCGTGCCTTTCAAATCACCGAAGGTGATGTTTTTGCCGACCACCAACCCCTCCACTTGATTAAATTGCACCTCCGAGCGGGCGGTGATTTGCTCGAAGCGGTAGACCATGCCCGGCAGGGCAATCCGAATTTCCGGCGGGTTGTTCGGGTTTTCCGCGGCGAATTGGCGCATGGCGCGAATTTGTCCCGGTGAGGTGTGCGTGCGCAGCAGCTGCCGCTTGGCTTCCTCGGTTGCGCCGGTGTCAATGTAAAACGTATCCTGCATTTCGCGCGCCGGGTGGTAGGGCGGAATGTTGAGCAGTTGAAAGTTGTACTCGTCGCTCTCCACCTCGCGCGAGGTGTACACCTGGAAGCCCATTTCGGCCAAAATGGCGAGGATGCGCCGCAGGTTTTGCGTGGCCGGGTGCAGCCTGCCCGTCCGCGCCGGTCGGCCCGGCAGGGTGATGTCGAGCCGCTCGCTGGAAAGCGATGCTTGCAGCGCGGCCTGTTTCAGCGCGGATTGTTTTTCCGCAAAGGCCGCTTCCAGCGCCACCTTTACCTGATTGGCGCGCTGCCCGACCAGCGGGCGTTCCTCTTTGGAGAGCGCTCCCATCTGGCTGAAGACGCCCATCACCGGCGAGGAGCGCCCCAGGCTGGCAACGCGCCAGGCTTCCAGCGCGGCCTCGTCTGCGGCGGAAGCCAGATTTTCCAGCGCGTCTTTTTCGATTTCGTTCAATTTGTTCAGCATGGCCTGTCTCCTTCAAAAAAAATCCCTCCCGCCCAAATTGGGACGAGAGGGGGAAAATCTCGCGGTACCACCCAAATTAGCCATTGCTGGCTCGCTTTGCGCCGACCTGTATCGGCTCTCCGGTTAACGCTGGAGGGGCGGCTCAGACTACGCGGAGGAGAAACTCTTTCACCAGAGCGGCTCGCGGGGGAACTTCGATTGGGTTGGGTTGAGCGCGACTTTCAGCGTTGTCTGCGCTTCTCTGGCAACCCTTGCCAATCTACTTTTCCCGGTCAATGCCTTTGATGGGGCTATTATCGTCAGAATGCGGGCGATGTCAAGCCTTAGGGTTTTACGGTGGGCGTGCTGGTTGGCGCGGCGGGCGGGGTGACGGTGGCGGCCTGGGTCACGGTCGGCGCCTGGGTGTTGGTCGGCGTTACCAGGTTGACGGGGATGAGGATGATTTGGTAGGCCTGAATGTCGTTTTGCGCGGTGATGTTGTTTTCCTTCATGATGGCCTCAACCGTGGAGAGATATTTGGCGGCGATGCTTTCCAGGTTGTCGCCCGGCTGAATGGTGTAGGAAATTTTGTAGCCGCGCGCCAGCGCTCCCAGGTCGATGGGTGTCGAAGTGGGCAGGGGCATGCCGGGGTTGGGGATGGTCAATTTTTGGCCGACAAAAATGCTGAGGGTGACCGGGTCAATTCCCGGTCGAAGTGGGTCGCTGCGCTGTTCGGCGGGAACGGGCGGGTTGAGCAGGAGAATCAGCGTCAGACCGTTATCGCCCAGGCTGAATTTTTCCACAATGGAAAAGAGATAGTCGCCGTCTTGCACCACATATTCAAAAGGCGCGGAAGGGGTGGGCGTGAAGGTGACGGTGGGGGTGGCGGTTTCGGTGGGGGTGTTGGTGGGCGTGAAGGTCAGGGTGGGGGTAAAGGTCAGTGTGGGGGTGGGGGTGGCGCTGGCGAAGAGGTTGAACGCGGGCGCCTTTCCGCCGCCGAGCCACAGCGTTAATAAGACGATGCCCGCCAGGGCCAGCAGAATTGCCAGCCCACCGATGATGAAAGGCGTCAAATTTTGTGTTTTACGCGGCCCGACAAAATGCGGGGGTGGCGCCTGGCGTTTGATATCCGGCGTTTCGTTTTTATTTGAATTTGGTTTGGGTAGCATACGTTTCCTTTATGCAGGAGAAATTGTCCTGCGCTGTATTTTATTCTACCTGAAAACAGGATGGGCGGCAAATTGTAGGACGAGTGTAAGAACTTCCGCCGCCGCCTTGCACCGCCTGTCTGATGCGGCTATAATCCCTCTTGCTATTTTATCAGAGAGGTGTTTCCATGCCCGTTTATGCTTATCGTTGTGAAAACTGTGGGGTTCGTTTTGACCGTAGACAAAGTTACGATGACCAACCCCTGACAATCTGCCCGGAGTGCAAGAAAAAGAGCCTGAAAAAGGTTTATGCGCCGGTTGGTGTTGTTTTTAAAGGTTCTGGCTGGTACGCCACTGACAATCGTTCGCCTTCCGGGGCGAATCGCCCTGCCAAAGCGGAAAAATCCCAACCCGCCCCGGCATCTTCCTCATCTGATTCTTCTGCGCCCGCTGCGGTGGCGCCTGCCAGCGGCGAGAGTAAAAAAGATTAATTTATCTGCCCCCAAAAAAGCAGGCCGGGATTTTCCCGGCCTGCTTTTTTTATTTTTGCGCCTCGCTGATGATTTTTCCGACATCGGTGGCGTGCTCCAGCTCGTGTTCGATGAAGGTTGTCAGCAATTCATCCAGCGTGCCGGTCTGCCCCCAGGCGAAGACGAAAGGCTGCTCCACCTTTTCGGCGGGCATTTGCCGAATGACCGTCAGCGCCTGCTGACGGGTGGCGAGAAATTCGCGGTAGATATGGTCGTAATCCAGCCCTTCGCGTGTGTGGACGGTTTCGGCGTTGTAAACGTCTACCCCGCGCGCGGCGGTGATGGGCGGTTCGCTGCCGCTGACGTGCGCCTGAATGGAGGCGATGACGGCGTCATCCCAGCCGGAGAGGTGCGCCAGGATTTCGCGGATGGTCCAGAGTGGGTAAATTTTTCGGTTTTTGTCAATTTCTTCCAGGTGAGTCAGCATTGCCTGGCGCGATTCCTGCCAGCGGCGAATCAGTTCGGGACGGTTATCCATGGGGCCTCCAAAAATCAGGGGGTGGCGCTGCGTTGAATCAGCCAGCGAGTCAGCAGCAGCAAGAGAATGACGGCCAGCGCGGCGATGACCATTGGAATGACCATTGCCAAAAAGGAAGCGACTGTGGCGATGACATCCTCCAAAATGCTGACCGGGATGTTGCCCAGCCCGCCGGTGCTGGCGGTGACGGCGGGGCGCACCGCTACGGATTTGACGGTGTGGACGCCGCCCGCAATTAGCAGGCCGAGCGCCAGCGAAAGCGCCGGGGAAACATCGGTCAGCACACGCGCCGAGGCGGCGAAGGCTATCGCCCCGGCGGTGGGGCGGATGAAGGTTTGGAGAATGTCGTTGATGTGATTGATCGCCGGGATTTTATCGGCCAGAAATTCGATGATAATCAGCACACCCAGCAGAATCAAAACCCAGGGGTTGATGAGCGCGTCAAAGGGGGCGTTGAGGTGAAACCAGTCGGTGTAACGCGCAATCAGGGCAATCATGAAGAGCGGAATGTAGGCGTTCAGCCCGGCGCTGGCCGAAAGCCCGAAGGCAGAAAAAACTCCCAGCAGAAGTTCCATCGCTTGTGCTCCTTTCATCCCAGCGGAAACGCGCCCCAGGTGCCGGTCAGCCACAGGCGGAATAAGTCAATTGCCGTCACCTGCGAGAGCGCAATGGTCATGCCGGCCAGCAGCGGCAGGCCGAGTTCGCTCCAGCTGTCGAAGGCGTTTTCCTGACGCATGAAAATCAGCCAGGCCATGCTGTAAACCAGAGTCAGCACCAGCAGTACGCCGCCCGCGCTGATGACGGCCAGCGGCGCGATAATGATGTTCCAGTCGGTCAGTACCAGCAGGTCGGCGGCGGCCATCAGCGTCAGCAAAAGCGCGGGCTGCCGCCATCCGCCCAAAATGGGGCTGGTTGGCGCCAGTTTCCAGACGCTTTGGTTGAAGGCCGGGTAGAGCAGGGCGGCGATTCCCAGCCCCATGCCAGAGCCGGTAAAAAGGCGCAGGGTGTTGTTGGGCAGGTAGACGGTTGGAATCCAATCCAGGCGGCCTGGAATGACGGATTTCATCAGGTAAAAGTAGGAATTGGCTCCGTCAAAGGCGAAGGCGGCGGCGAAAACTGCCAGCGGAATCCAAACCTCGCGGCGCGGGAACCCGCTGCGGCGCGGATTCGTCCACTGCAGGAAAATCAGCCCCAGCACTGCGCCCAGATACATCCCCGAACAGCGCGCGCACAACGGCGTTTGGCGGCCATCATCAAAATGAAAAGAGCGCTCATCAATGCGATGGCAAACCGCGTAGCCGAGCGCGTCGGCTTTGCCGAGCAGGCCGGGCGGCGTCAGCCACAGCCAGACCAGCAAAACGGTCAGCGCGGCGGCGGGAATGAACAGGCGGGTGAGGGTACGCATGGGCTGGATTATACCTGCCGGAATTGCGGTATGATACCGAAATTCCGGCAACTCTGCGCCAAAATACTGGCGATATGACCTGTGAATGGAGAAAAAAATGAGACTTTTCTTTGTGATTGTCATGGCCGCGCTGCTGACGGGCTGCGCCCAGGTGACGGAAATCGGCGCCACGCCTCAGCCGACTGCCCCGCTGACGGCGACTGCCACCGAAACGGAAACGCCCGCCCCGACTCTGACGCCCAGCCCAACGCTTTCGCCCACGCCCGATTATCCGCCCGCGGGCTATGGCCCGGAAAATTTCCCCGCCAACATTGACCCGCTGACCGGGCTGAAAGTTCCCGATTCGTCCCTGCTGGATCGCCGCCCGCTGCTGATTAAAGTGTCCAATCTGCCGCGCAATGTGCGCCCGCAGTGGGGGCTGAACGCCGCCGACCAGGTTTTTGAATATTACACCGAAGAAGGCAGCACCCGTTTCGCCGCCCTGTTTTACGGCCAGGATGCCGCCCAGGTTGGCCCAATTCGCTCGGCGCGGCTGGTGGATCATCACTTGATGACGATGTACAAAGCCAACTTCGCCTTTGGCTCGGCAGATTACCGCGTGCGGAACTTGCTCTACAACCAGGAGTATTCAGACCGGCTGGTGATTGAAAGCGCCTGCCCGCCCATGTGCCGCTACGAACCCAACGGCCTCAACTATCTCATGGCCGACACCGCCGCGTTGACGGATTGGATTGACGAGAAGCGGGTTCCCGGCGGGAATGGCCGCCAAAATCTGGATGGATATTTTTTCAATTACCGGCTGCCTGCCGGGGGCAAGAGCGCCGAAAATATCTTCGTGCGCTTTTCTGCCGCCATCTACAATCAGTGGAAATATGATTCCGCCCTGGGCCAATACCTGCGCTTCGCCGAAACCGATAACGACCTGGACGGCGGCCATGAAGGCTACGCTGCGTTGACTGACCGCGTCAGCGGCGAACCCATCGCCGCCGATAACGTTGTCGTGTTGTACATTCCCCATCAATATTACAGCCGCCACCCCGAAATCGTGGATATTGTCGTCAGCGGCCCCGGCAAGGCCTACCTCTTCCGTGATGGGCAGATGTTCGCCCTCACCTGGTATCGGAACGGGCTGGATCAACGCTTCACCCTGGCAGACGCGCAGGGAAAAACCTTTCCGCTTAAACCTGGCAACACCTGGTTTGAAATCATCGGCGCCACCAGCGCCCTCAGCGGCGGCGCGCCCGACTGGCGTTTCACCTTCTCCATCCCGTAAACGCCAAACCGCCGCCCCGGGTTGGGGCGGCGGTTGGTTTTTGCGCTGTGGCGTCTTTTAGCGGAGACCGGGGAGGGATGCCACAGCGCATGGTTGCTGACTACAATTATCCATGTTTGACATCACCTCCTCCTTTCATAGGATGGCAGTGAATGAATGGCTTTCCCCTGATGATGAAGAAAGTATGACATAAAAATAATCGGATGTCAATGGTGCGAATTCGGCCACGCTGGCGCGGGTATAATTTGAAGCATGAAATTTGACCCACAGCAACTGCTCACTCCGCGCGTGATGTTGGGGACGCTGGGCCTGGCGGCGTTCCTCCTTTTGGCGACCTTTGGCTGGCTGCTGTTTGCCGCTCCCCCGGCGCCTCGTCCCGCCGATTTTGTCGCCGCCCAAACCGTCATCCCCGCGCCGACAGGAACGCCCCGCCCGCTCGCAGGTGGCGCCCCCTCGCAGACGGCCACGCCTCAGCCAGGGCAAATCCTGCTGGATGGCTACGTCCAAATCAGCGGCACCGAGGGCCAGGGGCTGAAAATCCGCGCCGCGCCGGGGCTGGCTGGCGAATTTCTCTTCCTGGCCTACGATACCGAAATTTTTCGCGTGCAGGATGGCCCGCAGGAAAAAGACGGCCACACCTGGTGGAAAATCATCTCCAATTATGACGAATCCCGCGCTGGTTGGGCTGCCGCCGATTTTTTAACAGGCGTTGAAACCTCACAATAGAAAAGGAAAAGTATGTCTGAAAAACCTGTCAACATTACCGCCGACCGCCCTGGCCTGCAAATGACCATTCGCTGGGATGACGGCCACGTCAGCATGTATCCGTTTTCGCTGCTGCGCGCTGCCTGCCCCTGCGCCGAGTGTCGCGGCGGCCACGAAAATATGAAGGCCGAACCCGATGCCGAGGTTTTCTCGGTTGCGCTCGAAGATTCACCCGCCACACGCCTGACGAATGTGGTCGCCACCGGTTCTTACGGGCTGACTCTCGTCTGGGAAGATTTTCATGATTATGGCATTTACAACTGGCATTATTTGCGCGCGCTTTGTCCCTGCCCGGAATGTCGCGTCAAGAATAGGTAAAAAAAAAGAGGGGCGCGCCCCTCTTTTTTTTTGTAAAAACCGCGTTTATGGGATGGCGGTTGGCGCGCGCGG
>JAVHNW010000316.1:12411-32413 GCA_036169755.1 bacterium
TTGGCTCGGCTGACGGGTTTGCGGGGCCGTGGCGGAAATTTGCGCTGTGGGCGTGTTTGAAATGGCGGGCGGGGTGGGCGTGCGATAGGCTTCCGTCAACTGCTGCACTTCGGCGCGTATTTCGGGGCTGACGGCTTCTTCGGGCAGAGCCAAAATTGCCAGCCAATCTTTGTAGGCCTCATCCGGGAAGTTTTGGTCGCGCAGAGAGAAGGCGCGGTAGTACCAGTAGCGACCTTTTTTGGCGTCAGTATCCGCCAGTTTTTCAATCGCCAGCAGCGAAACATAGGCGTTGCCGAAATCGTCCATGGCTTGTTCGGCGCGGGCGATGCCCAGCCCGGCCTCGAAGGATTGCCCGTTGAGCCGGAATCCGGCGCGGAAATCGGCCTTGGCCTGTTCGTAATTTTTCAGCGCCAGTTGGGCTTCGCCGCGCCAGGTGTAGGCCTCGGCGCTGTTTTTATCGAGCCGGATGGCCTGGTCGAGCGCGGTCAGGGCTTTTTCATTTTCGCCCTGGCTGACGTAGGCCGCGCCCAAAAAGGTGAAGGCTTCGGCGTTGTCGGGGGAATAGGTTAAGTAGAATTCCAGGTTTTTGAGGGCGTTTTCCACATCGCCGTTGGCGCGGTAGGCCATGCCCAGCACCAGGTAACTTTCCAACTCTTCGGGGTCGAGCTGATTGGCCTGCAGCGCCGCTTCGAGCGCGCGCTCATTATTGCCCAGCGCCAGTTCCGCGCGGGCCAGCGCAATTTGCACCAGCGGAGAATCGGGCATCATGGCTTTGGCGCGGCGCAGGTCGAGCATGGCGTTGGGCATATCGCCTTTTTTGAGCAGGTACAGGCCGCGCTCCAGGTAGGCTTCCCAATAATTGGGGTCGTAGGCAATCGCCGCGTTCAGGTCGGGGAGAATATCTTTTTTGGGCGTCAACGCCAGGTTGGCGCGCGCCCGCCCCAGGTAGGATGGCGCAAAGTTGGGGCTGATTTCAATTGCCTGCTGATAGTAGCTCAGCGCATCTTTGTAATTGCCCGCCAGCCGCCTGGCTTCGCCCATGAAGTAAATCGCATCCACCGAACCGGGTTGGGCGGTGGCAACTTGTTCCATCATGATGGACATCAAATCCCATTGCTTGTTGCCATAGGCGCGCACCGCGCCGCCATACGAATCGGAGGCCACGTCGCCGTGCGGGGTGAGCGCATAGACAATGGTTGGCGTGTATTCAGCGGCGACTAGTTCTGAAAGCGGGCGCAGCTCGCCGGGGCGCGGCGTGGAAAAAACAGTCGGCGTGGGCGTGATGGTCAGGGCGCGGCGTGTGCGTTGAGGGCGGAAGGCGCCGCTCAAGGTCAGCCCGCCGACCACGCCGCCAATCAGAATCACTCCGGTCAAAATGATGGCCGCCACGCGGAAGAGCGGGTTTCCGGTCAGCGCCTTCAGGCCGGTTGGACGCGGCGCCTCATCTGCCAGCGCTTTGTTGCCCCAGGGGCGCGGGTGAATTATCGGAAAGGGCGGGCGGTTTTCATCGGGGGTCAGCGCTCCCAGCAAAAGCAGGCCGCGGCGCGCCTCCGCATTATTCGGGTCGAGGCGCAGCGCGGTTTGCAGGCAGTACAGCCGCTCTTTCTGGCTTTCCATCGCCGCGCTCAGCCAGACCCAATATTCGGGCCGCGCCTGGTTGATTTTAATCAGCCCGGTTAGCAGCTCGCGCGCTTCGGCCAGTTTTCCCTGTTCCACCGCGTCCATTGCCGCGCGGAATTTCATTTCTTCTGGCGAAATTTCAGATTCAAAGGATTGATTCATGACCATGCGCAAAGTGTAGCACACCCTAAAAAGCCGGGCAAGCCCGTGAGATATAATCGAAAAAATGACTTTCCCCGTCCGAATTTTTCTTCTGCTTTGCTGGCTTTTGGGCCTTTCGGCCTGCGCCTCGCGCGAAAATTCCCCCGCCGAAGGCGCCACGCCCGCCCTGACGCCCTACTTCGCCCCAACGCTGGCGGCCTCCCCGGCGCCAGGCGAGAGGCCGGGGCTGGCGCCCGCTTTTTCGCCAACCCCGCAGGCGCATATCATCGCCTCCGGGGAAACCATCAGTGGGCTGGCGCAGCGCTACGGCCTGACGGTGGATGAAATTTTGGCGGCCAACCCTGGCCTTCAGCCTCAGGCGCTGAACATTGGTCAGACGATTTTTATCCCGGCCCAGCATTCGCAGGCGCTGCCCACGCCGATTGCGCTGACGGTTGGCCCGGTGGATTGCTACCCTCAGGCGGGCGGGCTGTGGTGTTTGGCGCTGGTTGCCAACCCGGCGGGCGGGCGGGTGGCGCTGCTGACTGGTCAGATGAATTTGTTGGACGCGGCGGGCGGGACTCTCGAAAGCCTGCCCGCGCTGACGCTGCTGGATACGCTGCCGGAGGGCGCGGCGCTGCCGCTGGCGGCTTTTTTTCGCTCTCCGCCAGCCGAGGCGGCGGGCGCCAGCCTGCAAATTTCCACGGCGCTGAGCGTTCCCGTCAGCGCCGCGCCGCTTTTGCCGCAGCCGCGTAATTTACTCAGCCAGGTCAGCCTTTCTGGGCGGGTGGCGAGCGTGAGCGGCTATGTTTTTTTGCCAGAAAAAAGCGCCGCCGCCAATCAAATTTGGCTGGCGGCGCTGGGTTATGAGCGGGGGGGAAAGTTGGTCGCTTTTCGGCGGGTGGAATTGGCGGCCTCGCTGGCGCCGGGCGAAATGCTACCTTTTGCGCTGGAACTTTTCAGCCTGGGGCCGCCCCTGTGGCGGGTGGAAATTTTCGCCGAGGCGCACTAGCGCACCAGCCAGCTTTCGGCGTGGCAAACGGGTTCTGCTCCCGGCCAGGTGACGCAAATTTGATATTTGTACGTTCCGGGCAGTTTGGTTTCTACCCAGGGCAGGTAACTGGTTCCGCTGGCAGAAGTGGGCGGAAAAGTGGCGTTTTGCTGGCTGCCATCTGGCAGAGTGAAGGTAATGGTGGGTTGTAAATCTTTCAGCGGCTGCGTGGGGGTTTGGTTATAGGCCAGCAGGCCGATGATTTGTGTTTCGCCAACGCCAAGGTAGGGAGAGTTTTCCCAAATTTGCAGTTCCAGGCCAGGGGTCAGGCTGGTGCGCGCGCGCCAGTAATCGTAGCCGAGCGGCGCCGGTCGGATTTGAGTGCCGAGCGGGGCGCTGGCGTCAAAATCGAGGCAGTAGTTGGTGAAGCATTGGCGGCGCAGGCCGTTGACTTCAAACAATTCGGTGGTTGGCGCACCAGATATTTCGGTTGCGCCGTGACGGGCGGTGTATTGGATGAATTCGGTGGCAATGTTGTAGCCGAGGCCGTCTTTTTGTGGCACGAAGGTTAATCCGCTGCCGTTGCGCGGGGTGGTCGGTGGCTGAGGGGAAATCCCGACCAGTTGAGGCAGGGGACGCAGGAAGAGCGCGCGCAGGTTGTCGGGCGGGGCGGCCAGGATGACGTTTTCGTACACCTGTTCGAGATTTCCATCTTCCGCCAGGTAGGCCGGGGAGAGTGGTTTACCGGTAAAGGAGGTTCCCAGCCGGTCGAGCAGGGGCAGGAAGGGTTCTGGCGGCAGGTTTGCGATGAGCGCCTCGCCGCCGTTGCTGGCCGAGCAGCCAGCGCTTTCTGGCTGAGTGTGGCAAAACAGCAGGCCGTAAGGCAGCAGGCGTACTTTTCGCTGCGGGTCGGCCAGATCAATGTACAGGCCGAGACGTTCAAAGTATTGTTCGATGTGATTCTGCTCGTGGTTGACGCGGACTTCGGTCAGCGGGGAGCCGACAAAGCGAATTTCTCCCAGTTCCCGAAATTTGGCGTCAAATTCGGTGTAAATGAGGTGGCCGTTGACCAGCCCTGTGGTTTCCGGGCTGGCGGGCAGGGCCGGGTCTGCGGTCACCAGGGAGACGCCGATGGGCGCAAAACTGAATTTTTCACCCTGTGGCAGGCTGGGGTCAAAAGCGAGTATGGCGTTGGCGGTAATCTGGTAACTTCGATTTTCGACTACATAGGTCGGGCCGAGCGCGCGCCCCAAAACCGTATCGCCGCCGCGCAGGCCGTAAAAATCACGAAAAAGCGGATCTATGCCTTGCGCGGGGGGAGTTGGTGGCACGCAAGCGGCGGTCAGCAGCGACAGGCTGAATAGCAAAAGCAGCAGACGTTTCATTCGTCTGATGGTCTTGATGGGGTACCGGCATCGTAGCAGAGTAGTTTTCATTGGTTTAAGATTATAGCGGTTTAAGATTATAGTTGATATGAAATAGCGCCTCCTTCCAGAGTGTTTGCAATGTTTGACGCATGTTCCCCTTACATGTATAATCACCGAACACTATCCCCCGTCCCGCGCAAATCCGCGGGCATTCCAATGAGGTCGCTCATGGCTCTTCGGGGCAACCTTCGCGATTTTACTGTCACACAATTGTTGAACTTGATTAACCTGGCGCACAAAACCGGCACTTTGATTGTTGAAGGGCCGAATGAAGTCGCCAGGGTTGCTTTTCGTGATGGGAAATTAGCCTACGCCCAAATTGGTCAGGAAGATAATCGGTTGTCTGCTATTTTACACAGCGTCAATCGTTTATCCACCGGGCAGCTGCGTGTGATTCAACTGCGCGCCGCCAACGTCAGCGACAAGGAATTGGGGCTGATGTTGATTAACGCCAACTATTTGACGCAGGACGACATTCTCAACGCCCTGCACACCTATTTTACCGAAGTCATTCGCCGTTTGTTCACCTGGGTGGAGGGGACTTTTCATTTCGAGAACGAGATTTTGCCGCCCGATGACCGTATTAACGTTCGTCTCGATTTGGAAAACTTGATTATTGAAGGCGCCCGTCAGCTGCGCGAGTTTGAGCAGTTGCAGGACGAAATTCCCAGCCTGGAAATGGCTTTGCGTTTCACCGAACGTCCGGGCGCCAACCTGCAAAAGATGAACTTGAGCGTGGAAGAATGGCGCGTAGTCTCTTACATCAATCCGCGCAATACCATTCAGCAGATTGCGACAACCTGCAAGATGAACGACATCGCCATTCGGCGCATCGTCTATGGTCTGCTTCAGGCCGGGCTGGTGGAAGTGATACGCCCCGAAGGCGCCCCCGCCCCCGTTTCGGAAAAATCCCGTCCGCCGATGCCGGTGCAAAACCGGGAAGAGCAAAAATCGCTGGTCAACCGCCTGATTTCGCGTATCCGTTCCATCTAATGAAAAAATCCTATCTCCTTGTATCCCGAGGGTGAGAAATTATGCAAACTGTCAAAATGGTGGTCACAGGTCCCTTCAGCGCCGGTAAAACGGAGTTTATTCGCTCTGTCAGTGAAATTGATGTTGTTTCCACCGAGCGAAAAATCAGCGGCGATTCGGAACGCGCCGTCAAACAGGCGACAACCGTTGCCATGGATTTTGGACGCATTACGGTGGATGAAGACCTGGTGTTGTACCTTTTTGGCACACCCGGCCAAAAACGCTTCGATTTTATGTGGGAAATCCTCTCGGAGGGAATGCTGGGATTTATCGTCATGGTGGACAGCACCCGTCCCGAAACTTTCCGCGAGGCGCGTTCCATCTTGGAAACCTTCCGCGCCTATGCGCCGACCCCCTATGTCGTGGCGGCCAATAAACAAGACGCCAGTGACGCCTGGGAACTGGAAGATATGCGTCACGCTCTGCGCCTTGATTCAAAAGTCAAACTGTTGCCCTGCGTTGCCACCGATAAAAATACGGTGAAAAACGTCCTGCTCGAACTGCTTTACAGCATTCTGGCAGAGATGGAAAACAGTGATAAATAACCCGCTTTCATAGAATGCTGCCGTGTCCTCCATTACTACTGACCAGGGAATTGTTCATTACGAGGTCTACGGACGAGGCCGACCGGTAATTTTGTTGCACGGCTGGTTGGGTTCGTGGGGCCTTTGGCAGGAAACCATGACCTATCTGGGCAGCCATTATCGCACTTATGCGCTGGACTTTTGGGGGTTTGGCGAATCGGGCAAAAAACGCGAAACATACGCCGTACAAGATTTTGTCAGCCTGGTGGATCAATTTATGGAGAGGTTGGGCATCGCCCAGGCCCCGCTGGTTGGACACAGCATGGGCGGCACCGTCAGCCTGCTGGTTGCCACGCAGTACCCACAGCGCGTCAGCAAAGTAGTGGTGGTCGGTTCGCCGATAGTCGGCTCGTCGCTGGCATTTCCGCTCAAGTTGGCGGGGTATCGCTTCATCGCCTTTTTCCTTTTTAATATGATGTGGGGCTTTCGCGCCGCCATGAAAGTGGCCTCCCCTTTTATTTGCTCTGACCCGCGCTTCCCAGCGATGATGGACCGCGACCTCTCCAGCACCACCGTCGAATCCTTCCTGCGCAGCATCGCCTCTTTGCGCCGCACCGACCTGCGCCCGACCCTCAGCCAAATCCAGGTTCCGGTAATGGGCATCTACGGCGACCGGGACAACATCGTAAACCCACGACAATGGCAGCCTTTGCTGGCTGGCGTCCCCCAAACCAAAGTTGTCCGCTGGCCGCGCGCTCAACATTTCGTCATGCTCGATGTCACCAAAAACTTCAACCAAACGCTGAAAGAATTTCTCGACGCGCCCCAGGAAACCTGATGGCGATGCAGCCCCCTCCGCCCGAATTATATTACCCGAATCGTATGGGACGAATTCTCCTCCTGGCCATGGAGGAGATTTTGGGTGAAGCCGCGCTGGCGACTCTGCTCGACCGGGCTGGAGCCGCCGAGCGGATTAAAAATTACCCGCCGCTGACGCAGTCGCTGGACTTTCCCTTCAGCACCGTCGCCCGCCTGCACCTGGCGCTGGAAGAACTCTACGGCCCGCGCGGCGGGCGTGGACTCGCCCTGCGGGTTGGCCGCGCCTCCTTTTCGGGCGGCCTGCGCGAATTCGGCCCCCACCTCGGGCTGACGGACGCCGCCTTTCGCCTGCTGCCCCTCTCAGCCAAAATCAAAATTGGCGCGAGCGCCTTTGCAGAACTCTTCAATAAATTGAGCGACCAGCGCGTGCGCCTGGAAGAAACCTCAGACCAAATCCTCTGGCACATTGAACGCTGCCCCGTTTGCTGGGGGCGTCACACCGATGAACCCGCCTGCCACCTGGCGGTCGGCCTGCTGCAAGAGTCGCTTTACTGGGTCAGCGGCGGAAAACTCTTCCACGTGGAAGAAATCAGCTGCCACGCCCGCGGCGACCTCGACTGCAGCATCCTGATTCACAAGACTCCCCTCGGATAAAAATCATGCTGAGAGTCATCCTGCAAGCCCCCAAACTCGTCTCCCCGTTCAACGTGCGCGCGCGAGAACTGCGCATTCAAAATATTCCGCTCTGGCTCAACCAGCGAGACGTGCTTTCGCCCTATACCACCCGTGAAGTGGAAGTGGCCCCGAATGCGCGCATGCCGCTCCTGCGCGAGCAAATGATTGTCTTCCGCGACAATTTATTTTTTGATGAACCCTACATCCAGGCATTCATCGAAGCCGCCCAGCGCAAGAATCGCCCCGTGCGCGCCGCCTTTTCGATGGAAGATGCGGCCTTTCGAGAACACGCCCTGCCGCTCTCAACTTCCTACACCCCCGCTGGAAATTTATACCTGGCCGATTTATGGTACTACCCGGAGGGCCCCGTCGCCGACCCGGAACCGCTGGTGATTGATTTGCAGGCGCGTGAAGTCGGCTATTACCACGTTCCCACCTATATGGCCGACCAGCATGGCGACCTGACCTTTTTTGTCCCACAGCGCGCCCTGATGGCAATTGACTGCTGGGCGCATATTTTTGTTGCGGATGTCGTCTTTGGCTTGTTCAAGCGTGGCAACCGCGTTGAATTGCAATTGAATAACGACCTGGCCTTTAAACTGAAAGTCATCAGCCAGGCGGTTTTTGAAGGCCGCCAGGTATTGGAATGTTCCGAACTGGTAAAAGTGGGCAAAAATTGCGTCATTGACCCGCACGCCATCATTCACGGCCCAACCACCATCGGCGACAACGTCACCATCGGCGCCGGCGCGGTCATCGAAAACTGCATCATCGGCAATGGCGTCAATGTATCCCAAGGCTGCCAACTCATGCTCTCGGTGGTGGGAGACGGAACCTTCCTACCCTTCCGCGCCGCGCTTTTTATGACCACTATCATGGATAATTCGATGGTTGCGCAAAACACCTGCCTGCAAATGTGCGTCATCGGGCGCAACACCTTCATCGGCGCCGGTTCCACCTTTACCGATTACAACCTCATCCCCGCCCCCATCCGCGCGCTGGATGGCAACGACCAGCTGAAAAACTCCAACCGGCCAGTGCTGGGAGGCTGTGTCGGCCACAACTGCCGCATCGGCGCGGGCATGATTATCTTCCCGGCGCGCACCATCGAATCGGATGTGGTAGTCGCCGCCTCGCGCGAGCGCCGCGTGATTGACCGCGACATCAAATTTGCGGATAGCGATCACCACAAACTGAAGAACGCCAGTCAGCACATCGTCTTATATCGCCCTCAGCAGCCCGAAGTTGAATCCTGGTAGCGCGTGTGGATACCTTCGCCTTCATTATCCACCCCATTGACCCCAAGCGAGATGTGAGCCGAAAATATCCATTTTTAGGAAAACACCTCAGCGAAGGGCAAATCAACTTTTTTTCCACTTTTTTCCCGCCCGTTTACATTTCGGAAATTAATGGCATTACCTCTGCCGCCACCGGTAAAGAAATTAAAGGCTGGTTTGTCGCCTGCCCCTACACGCCCCGGCGCATGTTGGAACTGCCAGAACCAGCCGTCTACCGAAAAATTATTCAGACCGGGCGCATGGCCGAAAAACTGGGTGCGCAGATGCTGGGGCTGGGGGCTTTTACCTCGGTCGTTGGCGATGCCGGCCAGACAGTGGCTGACGCGCTGCAAATTCCGGTGACGACGGGCGACTAGTACACGGTGGCGATTGCCCTGCAGGCGGTGCGCGAGGCCGCCCAAAAAATGGAGATTCCGCTCGAATCCGCCACTGCCGCGGTGGTGGGGGCTAATGGCGCCATTGGCAAAGTTTGCGCAGAACTTCTCGCAGATGCCGTAGGTGAGTTATACTTAATAGGCCGCCGCCGTGACGCGCTGGAAGCCTTGCGCGAACAATGGCAGCCACACTGCCGGGCTCGTCTGCGCATCAGTGATTCCATGCAGGCGTTGGATCAAAGCCGGTTGATTTTGACCGTGACCAGCGCCGTCCATGACGTCATCCGGCCAGAAAACCTTCAGCCGGGCAGCATCGTCTGTGATGTAGCCCGCCCTCGTGACGTATCTGCAATGGTGGCCGCTGCGCGTGACGATATACTTGTCATTGATGGCGGCATGGTGGACGTGCCGGGCCCTGTTGAATTCAACTTCGACTTTGGCTTTCCGCGTGGTAAGGCCTACGCCTGCATGGCCGAAACCATCGCGCTGACGCTGGAAGGTCGCTTTGAAGATTACACGCTAGGCAAGGAAATTTCCCGTGAACGGGTAGACGAAATTAATGAAATCGCCACCCGGCACGGTTTTCGGCTGAGCGGCTTCCGCTCTTTTGAGCGCGAAGTCACCCAGCAACAAATTGAAACTGTGCGTCACAACGCACTCGCCCGCAAGCGGCGCTAATTTTGTCGGAGGCTCGTTATGGGAAAAGCCCGTCTGTTAATCACCGAAGATGATGTAGACATCTCCAACATGCTCAAAATTTACTTCTCTGGCCTCGGCTACGAAGTGGATGTTGCCATGCGCGGTTCGGAAGCGTTGGAGAAAACCCGTCACGTACTGCCGCACCTGATTGTGCTGGACATCATGCTGCCGGATATTGACGGCTACGAAGTCTGCCGCAATCTGCGCACCAGCACGCGTACCAGCCATATTCCAGTTATTTTCCTCACTCAAAAAGATGAGCGCAGTGACCGCCTGGCTGGCCTGGAATTGGGCGCCGATGACTACATCACCAAACCTTTTGACATCGAAGAACTCAAACTGCGGGTCCAGGGCGCCATCCGCCGCTCAGAACGGGAAAGCCTGACCGACCCGCGTTCTGGCCTACCCGCGGGCCGGCTGATTGAAGAACAACTGCGAAAAATCATCCGTGAAAAAGGCTGGGCCTACCTGGATGTGCGCATCAATAATTTTGAACCCTTCAAGGATGTCTATGGTTTTGTTGCTGGTGATGATGTTTTGCGCTTTGCTGGAATGCTGATTGGCGAAGTTCTTGACTCCACCGGCACATCAACCGACTTCATCGGTCACGCCGGAGGCGATAGTTTTATTATCATCACCACGGAAGGCGCTGCTCCAGCCATTCGCCAGCGGCTGAAGGAACGCTTCATCGAAGAAGTTCAAACCCACTACAATTTTATGGACCGTCAACAGGGTTTCATCCTGGCGCCCAACGCCGAAGGACAGACCGAAAAATTCCCGCTCATGTCGCTCGCCGTGGGTGTGGTGGCGCCTTCCCAGCAATCCTTCGCCGATATTCGAGAAATTACCGAGATGGCCGCTGAAGCGCGCCGTCTGGATGTTGGCAGCCCCTTAAAAGGATAAAAATCGCGCATGTTTGGGCAATCGCTGGCCTTTGCAACTGGCTTCTTTCTCTTTGGGCTGGCGTTCATCCTCCTGGCCTGGTCGCTGCTGCGGGTGGTTCCCCGCGTGCGTCCAGTCTCGCGGGAGATGGCGCCTCAGTCCTTCGTTAAAGTTAACAGCCACCAAGACGCCATGCTGATTGTCCAATCTGGGGGCCGAGTTAGCTACATCAACAAAATTGCCCGGGAATGGTTTGACCTGGCGGAGACGGATTACCCCAGCCTGGAGCGGATGAGCCGCCGGGTGCGTCCCGGCGAAGTCTTCTTTGAAATTTGCGCGGCTGAAGGTCAGACGCGTTTTTCAATTAATGGCCGATTGGTGGACGCCAGTTCCTACGCCATCCCCGGCGCAACGCCCTCCATTCTCGTTTCCATTCGCCCGGCAATCAGCGTCGCCAAAACGGAGACACAGTCTGTCTTGCCCTCCACCGCGCTGAAAGCAGTTACCGATTTCGGCAAAAAGGTTTCTTCCACGCTCAACCTGCCCTCCACGCTGGAAGCGGCGCTGGTGCACATTGAGCAGCTGGTCCCCGTTGATTTTTTGGAAATCAAAATTCCCGATGCATTTGGAAAGACCTTCAAAGCCTACAGCCTGGTTGGTCCGGCGGGTTCGGTGCGCAGCCTGCAGGAAGATGCCGCAACCCAATTCGGTGAATACCAGGCCTTTCTGGTGCGCGAAAAGCGGGAACTGTTTTTGCCGGATACGCATGTCCCCTCGCTGGCGCGTTTTGATTCAAAAGGCGCCTCCCTGGCCCCGATGGGCGCCTACATCGGAATTCCCCTGCTGGTTGGCAGCCAACTGACAGGTTTGCTGGAAGTCGGCGTGACCCCGGTCAACGGCTTCACTGACGACGATTTGAATTTATTGCGCACCATCAGCGTCCAGGCCGCCATTGCCATTCGCAACGCCGTGACGTATGAAGCTCAGGAACGTTGGGCCTCGCAATTGCTCGGTCTGAGCAATCTCTCACAGGCGGTTGGCGCCTTGCGCGATATTAAGGAATTGTTCCCCGGCCTGGTGGACGGGTTGAGCGCCCTGTTCGATGTGAAAATCTTGGGGTTTTTCCTGTACGATGAACAGCGGCGCACGCTTGAAGCGCAGGACCCCTTCACCGGCCTTTCCACTCAATTTGTCAGCCTGTACAAAACCATCATCCGCCCCAACAGCCCGGCGGAACAGCGTATTTTCAGCCAGGAAATCTTTACCTGCGCCGATGCTTCGCTCGACCCCGTGTGGGCGGAACTGGGGCTGCAAGATCTGGCTCAGGCGGCCAGTATGCGCGATACGACGCTGGCGCCGTTGGTTTCTGCCGGGCGATTTTTAGGTTTTCTGCAATTGTCCAATCATCAGGGCGGCCATGCGGCGCTCTCTGAAGATGAGTCGCGCCTGCTCAACCTGGTCGTGACCCAGGTTGCGGCGATTATTGATAATGCCCTGCTGGTACAGCAGGCGCGTCAGCGCAACCAGCGCGCCGAATCGCTGCGGCGCATTTCCAGCCTGGTCAGTTCAAACGCCTCGCTGGATGAAATTTTGCAGTACACCGTGCAAGAATCGGCCCAGATTCTTCAGGCTGATTTTGGCGCGGTCTTTTTGCTGGACGAGCAGGAAGGCGTGATGAGCGCCCATTTGCCCTCTCTTTTTGGTGTGGTTGCTGCCGCGAATGATGAAATTATGCGGCTCAATGTCAAGCCGTCGCTCTTTCATTTGACTGTGGCAGCCAGCCAGCGTCCCTTCATTTCTGGCAATCTCTCGGCAGAACGACATATTTTGCCGATGTACCGCGCTTTTATCCGCCGGCTCAAGGTTGAATCCAGCATCAGCGTGCCGCTGGTGGTGCACGGGCAGGGGATTGGCGAATTAATGTTCAGCGCCAAACAGCCCGATTTATTCAATAATTATGATTTGCAGGTTGCCGCCACAATCGCCAGCCAGATTGCCATTGCGGTGGAAAATGCCCGCCGGGCTGCCGGTGGCCTGACTTCGACGGGCGAAAGCCAGCAAGGCGCCGCGGTTTTGCGCGTGGCGCGCGAGCTAAACGCCACCACCGATTTGCGCGAACTGTTGAGCATCATTTACAACGAGGCGCTCAAAATTTCAACCGCCAAATGTGGCGTGGTGGCCTTTTTTGAACCGGCGAAAACCGACGACATGCAGCCCGTCATCAACATGTCAATTGGGCATTCGGTTACTGAAGCGCTGGAGGCGCGCACCAGCCGCGTTTTGGAAAGCCGCTCTCCGCTGGTGTTGACCGAATTCAGCCAGGAAGATGCGCCGCATGATGGCGTGCAGAGCGTTTTGCTGCTGCCGATCGCCTATCAGGACGATGTTTTTGGCCTGATGGAATTGCACAGCCCGGCGCTGAACACATTTACTGTTGAAATGCAGGAAACCTTGCGCGCTATTTCCATTCAGGCGGCGATTGCGCTGGGAAACGCGCTGCGCTACCAAGAGCAGCAATCGCGCGCCGAAAGCGCCCGCCGCCGCGCTGAAATCCTCAATGTCTTGCTGGAAACCTCGCGCGCCCTGCGCGGCCAGGACAATCTCGAAGCGGCTCTCAAAACCATCGCGCTTGGCATTCAAAAAGCCACCCCTTTCCAGGTGGTGTTGATGAGCGTGATGGAAAGCAACACCGCCATGCTGCGCCGCGTCACGGCGGCAGGCCTCAGCCCCGAAATGTTTGCTCCGCTTGCGGCCCAACGCCAGCCGTGGGTCTCCTTCGCGCAGCTGCTCAAACCCGAATTTGAAGTCGGCGAAGTGTATTTCATCCCCAATGACCAGGCGCCGCTCATTCCGGTTGATTTGCACATGATGACGGTTGTCGACTCGGCCAGTCAGACCCCCAACGCCTGGCACCCCGACGACATGGTGCTGATTCCCATCTACGGGCCGGGCGATGCGCCGCTGGGCGCCATCAGCCTGGACGCGCCCAACAACGGTCAGCGCCCAGACGCGCTAACCCTGCATGCGTTGGAAGGTTTTGCCCTGCAGACGGCTATCACCCTCGGCAACGGGCAGGTAATCAGCGAACTGCTGCAGAAAATCGAAAGCCTGGGCCTGGAAGTTGACCGTCAGAAAAACCTGGTCGGATTCAGCCAGCGAAGTTTGCCGCTGCTGCTGCACAAAGACCTGGAACAGACCATTTCCATCAGCAACCTCAACCAGCGTGGACGACACATCCGCGCCGGGCTGCAGCTGACAGAAGCCATCAGCCGCCAGGTCGACTCTGCCTCCGCCCTGCAAACCCTGGGCCAGCAAATTCTCGCCAGTTTCGATATGACCGTCAGCCTGGTGGCTGCCGAAACCGCCGAAGGCCCGCGCATCATCCACATGTTCGGCAGCCTGCCGCGCGGCGCCAACCCCGACGCTATGTTTGGTCAGCGCAACCCGCTGCGCGCCTGCCTGCAAAACGGCGAAACCATCATCTCGGCCAATGTGGATGAAGACGAAAATTGGCACGACACCCCCTTCCTGACGGCGCTTAAAACCCGCTCTTTCATCGCCATCCCTGTCGTCATCAACAATCAACCAATTGCCGCCGTCATGGCGGTGGATACTGAAGCCATGCCCGCGCTGTCCGGCGAAGACCGCCAGGTCTACTTCCAAATCAGCCGCCAGGTTTCGATTATTTTGCAAAATATCAGCCTGTTGAGCGAAACCCGCCAGCGGCTGGAAGAAGTCAACCTGCTGTTGGATTTCAGCCGCCGTCTGAGCGGGCTCAACCCAACCGAAATTTTACAAACCCTGCTGGAAAGCGCCCTGCGAGTCGTCTCTGCCGCCCATGCCGGGTTCGTCCTCTTTTGGGACGCGCGCGAAGAAGCGCTTTTACCGCAAGCCGCCGCCAATTATGTGGATGATGACATGGTTTTATCCATCCCCTACCGGCTGGGTGAGGCCCTGCCGGGCCGCGTCTATGCTGAACGTCAGCCGCGCCGCGTGGACGAAATCAACTTCGCCAGCGATTACAACCTGCCCGCCGAACAACTGCTCAAATACCGCAAAGCCACCGGTGGGCGCCTGCCTGTTTCCAGCATACTCATCCCCATCCAAACCTCGGAGCGCAACCTGGGCCTGCTGGTGCTGGATAACTTCAACCTAGTCTCCGCCTTTCACCCGGATGACGAGGCGATTTTGCTCTCGCTCACTCAACAGGTGGCGCTCTCGCTCGAAAATGTGCGCCTGGTGCAGGCCACTCAGGAACGCGCCGGTCAACTCCAGGCGTTGAACGCGGTTGCATCCACCATCAGCTCCTCGCTCAAACGCGAAGAATTGATCGCCTCGCTGCTCGACCGTCTGAAAGCCGTCATCGCCTACGATACGGCCATCCTCTGGCTGCGCCAGCAAGAGCGCATGATTGTGGCCGAAGCCAGCGGTTTTGCCGATGACGAAGACCGCAAAGGCCTGGTGGTGGAAGTGGAAGACAGCGCCCTGCTGAAAGAAATGACCCGCTCCGGGCAGGCCATCTCGGTTGGCGATGTGCGCTCCGACCCACGTTTCCCGGCGCTGATTGAAGCCACCAACCTTTCCTGGCTGGGCATTCCGCTGATTGCCAAAGGCGAAGTGATCGGCGTCATCGCCGTGGAAAAACAGGAAGCCAACTATTACAGCCGCGAACAGGTGCAACTGGCGGCCACCTTCGCCAGCCAGGCGGCAGTCGCCCTCGACAACGCCAATCTCTTTGAAGAAAGCCTGCGCCGCGCCGCCGAACTGGACGAGCGCTCACAGCGCCTGGCCCTGCTCAATCAATTCTCGGCAGATTTGAGCGCCTCGCTCAATGCCGACCAGGTTTTGCGGCTGACCGCCAGCCAGTTGATGCGCGCCATTGGCGCAGAGCGAACCACGCTGGTGGCGATCGCGCCCAGCGGCGTTTGCAGCCTGGTCAACATTCTGCCCGAAGAAGCCGACCAGCCCTCGGTCTACCGCAGCCTGCCCGCCTCGCCCATTTTGGAGCGGATGCGCCAGTCACAATCCATTTACACAGTCGAAAATATCGCCACAGATCCCGACCTGATTTCCTTGGTTGGGTTTCTGCCGGAAGCCAGTTCCCTGCTCATTTTGCCGGTAGCCAGCTCGAAGAGCCTCTACGTCGTGCTGGCACAGACCAGGCTCCAGCGGCGCTTCTCCTCCACCGAAATCGAACTCGCGCGCACCATCGGCAACCAGGCCGGAATCGCTCTGGAGAACGCAGATTTGTACCAATCCACCCTGGCGACTGCTGAGCGCCTCGAAATTTTGAACCGGGTTTCCGCCGAAGTCAGTTCCAATCTCGACCCCGAACAAATTTACCGCTCCATCCAAGACGCGGTTGCCCGCCTGATGCCCGTGGATGCCTTCATCGTTGCGTTGAAAGATGAAGAACAGGGCGATATTGACGCCGTGTACGTGATGGACATGGGTCAGCGCATCAGCGGCGTGCGCCTGCAGGTGGGACAGGGCCTGAGCGGCAGCGTGATTGCCACCGGTCAGCCGTTGATGACGATGGACGCGGCGGACGTTCAGGCGCGCGGCGGCGTGACGATTGGCGAGCAAGGCACGCCGCATTCCATTATCGCCGTGCCCATGCTCTCGGGCAGCAAGGTGATTGGCGCGCTTTCGGCGCAAAGTTATCAGTTTGGCGCCTACACGGAAGGTGATTTGCAAATTCTCGGCACGCTGGCTAACCAGGCCGCCGTGGCAATTTTGAATGGCCGCCTTTTCAGCGAAACGCAGCAGCTGGCGGCCACGCTGGAACGGCGCGTAGAAGAACGCACCGCCGCCCTGACGCATGAACAACGCAACACCGAAACCCTGCTGCGTATTTTGACCGAAGTTTCCGCCAGCCTCGACCTCGACCGCGCGCTCAGCCGCACGCTTTCCCTGCTCAATGACGCCATCGGCGCCGAACAAGGCACCATCATGCTGCTGCACGCCGAGGACAACCTGCTTCACTACCGCGCTGGTTACGGCTACGCCACCGAATCGGACGAGCAAATTACCATTCGCACCCAGAGCAACTTCAAATTAAAGGTGGGCGAAGGGCTGGCGGGCTGGGTGGTGAAACACCGTCAGCCGGTACTGGTCGAAGATTTATACAATGACGCGCGTTGGGTGGTTTCGCAAAACAGTTCCCAGCACCACCGCAGCGCCGTCATCGCGCCGCTGATGGCGGGCGAAGATGTGATTGGCGCCATCATGGTTTTCCATCGTAAAGTGGGCTACTTCAGCCCTGACGCCCTGGAAATGGTCAAAGCGATTGGCTCGCAGGTGGCTATCGCCATCAGCAACGCCCAACTTTACCAGCTCATCCGCGACCAGGCCGAGCGTTTGGGCGTCATGCTGCGCACTCAGCAAATGGAAGCCAGCCGCCAGACCGCCATTTTGGAAGCCGTCGCTGATGGAGTCCTGGTCACAGACGCCTCCAATACCATCAGTTTCGTCAACAACTCCGCCGAATCCATCCTCAGCCTGGCCGCCGGTCAAACCGAGGGTCGTCCGATTGACAACTTCTCTGGCTTGTTTGGCAACAGTTCCCAGGCCTGGATTGAGACGGTTCACTCCTGGGCCGAAGACGCCTCGCCGGAACGAGCGGGCGAAACCTACGCTGAACAAATCAGCCTGGAAAATGGCCGCGTGGTACTGGTTCACCTGGCCCCCGTCATCTGGCAAAAAGAATTTCTCGGCACAGTGTCCATTTTCCGCGACATCACCCACGAAGTTGAAGTTGACCGCCTGAAATCTGAATTTGTTGCCACCGTCAGCCACGAACTGCGCACTCCGATGACCTCCATTCGCGGCTATGTGGACGTGCTGCTGATGGGCGCGGCGGGCGCGGTGAGCGAAAATCAGCGCCACTTCCTCGATATTGTCAAAAGCAACACCGAGCGGCTGAACATCCTGGTCAACGACCTGCTGGACATTTCCCGCATTGAAGCCGGGCGAGTCACGCTTTCCACCACCGCCGTTGACATGCGCGAAATCGCCGATGAAGTGGTTAAAGACGTAACCCGCCGCACTCAGGAAGAAGGCAAGCCGATGACGGTCGCCCTGGAGGCCGAAGCAAACCTGCCTCGCGTGGTTGGCGACCCAGAGCGCCTGCGTCAAATTATCGGCAACCTGGCGGATAACGCCTTCAACTACACCCCCGCCAACGGCACAATTACCCTGCGCCTGCGCCATGAAAATGGCAATCTGCGCGTAGACGTACAAGATTCGGGCATTGGCATCGCCCCCGAAAACCAGGAGCGCGTTTTTGACCGCTTCTTCCGCGGCGAAGATCCGCTGGTACTCGCCACCCCCGGCACCGGCCTCGGCCTGCCAATTGTCAAACAGTTGATTGAAATGCACCGCGGCAAAATTTGGATGACCAGCCCCGGAATCCCGGGCAAAGGCAGCACATTCTCTTTCACCTTGCCCGTGGAAAAATAAGGAGCGCGAATGGCAAAAATTGTAATCGCTGAAGACGAGCCCGACATCCGTGAATTGATTGCTTTCACCCTGCGTTTTGCCGGGCATGAAGTCGTGGCGGGCGCCAACGGCGAAGAAGGCTATGAACTGGTCAAACGCGAAAAACCCGATCTTGCCATGTTTGACGTGCGTATGCCCAAAATGACCGGCTATGAAGCCTGCAAAAAAATCAAATCGGAACCCGAAATTGCCGCCACGCCGGTGGTTTTCCTCTCCGCCAAAGGACAGGAATCCGAAATTCAGCAGGGCATGGACGTTGGCGCCGAAGAATACCTGCTCAAACCCTTTGCGCCCGACCAACTGGCGGCGCGCGTAAAAGAAATTTTGGCGAAATTTGGAAAGTAATTTTTTGCAATGAGCGCAATTCTGCTGGATGGCGGTATCGTTCACTACGAGGTGCTGGGGCGCGGACGCCCGGTCATCTTCCTGCACGGCTGGATTGGCTCGTGGCGTTACTGGATTCCCTCCCTGCAAACCGTTGGCCTCAACTTTCGCGCCTACGCCCTCGATTTTTGGGGCTTTGGCGATACCGCCCGCGAAGCGGCCAACTACTCCCTCGAAAAACAAACCGCTCTGCTCGACCAATTTTTACAGGAACTCGGCATTGGCAAAGTTGCCCTGGTGGGGCATGGCCTGGGCGGCCTGGTCGGCCTGCTCTACACCCTGCGCCACCCCAACGTGGTGGATCGCATCATGGCGATTGATGTCCCGGTGGACCTTTCTGCGGTCAACGCCCGCCTGCGCTCCGAAGCAATTCCCAGCCTGGCGGATTGGTTAACCGGCAAAAACCCCGAAGCGGACGCGGCCCGCGTTGACGCCGCCAAAGCCGACCCTGCGGCCATCTCCACTTCCTTCAACGACCCCGATTGGTTCAACATCGCCGGGAAAATGCTGGGCATGAGCAGCGCCTGTCTGATGGTGTACGGCCAGAACGACCCGGCCATCAGCATTCCCATGCTCGACCCGGCGCTGACCCCCTCCATGCTGCACCTGCTGCTGTTGGAAGGCATGGGACACTTTCCCATGTTCGATGACTCATCCCGCTTTCAGCGTTTGCTGACCGATTTTTTTGCGCTCGACTCTGGCGAAAGCCCGCGCGACTTGCAATTGAAAGAAGAATGGAAGCGCCGCGTGCGCTAAACCGGGTATAATCCCAGCACAATTGAACGGGGAGCCGCTTGCCGGCTGAGAGGAGCCTTACCGCTCGACCCGCAGAACCTGAACCGGTTAGTACCGGCGGAGGGATGGTTTGCTTCAACGTTTACATCTTCCGCGCCGGAAGATGTTTTTTGTTTTCAGGAGGTTTTTCGATGACCCGCGCAGTAATTTTTGCCAATGGCGACCTGCCCAACCCGGGCGCGGCGCGCCTGCTGATTCAACCCGATGATGCGCTGATTGCCGCCGATGGCGGCGCGCGCCACGCCCTCAAACTTGGCCTGATTCCCTCCGTCATTTTGGGTGACTTTGACTCGCTTTCAGCGCTGGAAGTTCAAATTTTCACCGATATGGGCGTTCACATGCTGCGTTACCCCACCTCGAAAGATGAAACCGATCTGGAATTGGCCCTGCAGCACGCCCTCAAGGTGGGCTATTCGCCCATTTTGATTCTGGGAGCGCTCGGCGGAAGGCTCGACCAGACCCTCGGGAACATCGCCCTGCTTTCAGCGGCGGAGTGCATCCGCGCTGGCGCGCGCCTGGATGATGGTCAGACAGAGGCTTTTTTCATTGACGAAATCGGCGTGGTCAGCGGTCAGCCCGGCGATACGGTTTCGCTCCTGCCCTGGGGCGGCGCGGTGGGCGGTATCACCACCGATGGTTTGTGCTACCTTTTGCACCAGGAAAGCTTGCAGCCTGAGCGCACGCGCGGCATCAGCAATGAAATGCTGGCTGAAACCGCCAAAATTTACGTCAAGAGCGGCCTGCTGCTTTGCGTCCACCAGCGGAAAAAATAAATATTCAATCGGTTTTCAACAAGGGAGTTTCCATGAAACACTTTTTCACTTTGCTTTTTGCCGCCTCG
>JAVHNW010000317.1:0-8073 GCA_036169755.1 bacterium
CACTTTTGGCCGAAAATGACACCGACCGTGAAAAACTTTCCGCTGGGAAAACCCGTCAACGTCAGCGATTGGAACAAAAATGAGCGCAGAAGAAACACCTCCCCAGCCTGCACCCACCGAAGGCAGGGCGCTTTCAGCCCCAGCCGAAACCACGTCTGGTGGATTCCGCTCGCTGAAAGAATTGATTGATTTTGCCTCCAGCAAGGCGCTGCTGAAAGGCTACGACAACATGGGCGATTCGGGTATAGCCGAAGCGCTGCCCTTCCCTTTTTTGGCAATCGTCGGCCAGCCCGAAATGAAACTGGCGCTGATGCTCGGTCTGATCAATCCCAACGTTGGCGGCGTTTTGCTGGTCGGCCCGCGCGGAACGGGAAAAACCACGGCTGTGCGCTCGCTGCTCGAATTATTACCCTCCATCGAACGCTCCACCTGCCATTACGGCTGCCTGCCCGAAGACGTTCTCAGCGGCGGAATGGATGCGGTTTGCCCGGAATGCGCTCAAAAATATGCCACCGGGCAGGCGCTGACTGCGCCCGACCGCGTGCGGCTGGTCGAACTGCCGCTCAACGCCCGCCTCGAAGAAGTTGTCGGCGGGCTGGATGAGCGCGCCGCCCTGCGCGAGCGTATGCGCATTCAGCGCGGCATTCTCTCGCAGGCCGACCGCAACCTGCTCTACATTGACGAAATTAACCTGCTGGCAGATGATATTAGCGATGCCATTCTTGACGCCGCCGCGCAGGGCAGTTACACCGTGCGGCGCGGCCCGCTTTCGGCCACCTACCGCGCCCGCTTCGTGTTGATTGGCTCCATGAACCCCGAAGAAGGCCGCTTGCGCCCGCAAATTCTCGACCGCTTTGGCCTGCGCGTCATCGTGCGCGGGCTGGAAAATGCCGAGGAACGCCTCGAAGCCTACCGGCGCGTCCATGCCTATCTATCCAACCCGCGCGCGCTGATTCAGCAATACGGCGCCGAATCGGCCCAGGTCGCCAGAGAAATTCAACAAGCGCGCGCCCGTCTGAACTCCGTCACTCTCAGCGATGAAATTGCCAGCCAGGCCATTGCCATCGTTCAGGGGCTGGGCGTGGACAGCCTGCGCGCCGAAATCACCTGGTTCGAGTCGGCGCGCGCCTACGCCGCCGCCGACTCGCGTGAAAGCGTCACCACCGCCGACCTGGCCGCGGTTGCTCCCATCTGCCTGCGCCTGCGCCGCTCCCTCTTCATGAACGACTACTTCAAAAATCAGTCCGATGAAGAAACCGAAATGACCAACCTGCTGCAATCGCTCACTCAGCGATGAAAACCCTCAAACTTCACCATCTGCTGTTTTTTGCCCTGGCTTTGGCGGGCCTGTTCACATTTCGCCACTATGGCCAATCATGGGATGAACCGCTTTTTTATAACTACGCCGCCGCCATTTCCAGTGCCTACCAGCCCGCCCATTGGCTGAACGTGCCAGAAAGCGCCTATGGCAGCAGCGCCGAAGACCATAAATACTACGGCCCGGCCTATCTGCTCGCCGCGCGTCCGCTTCAGCAGGCGCTGATTTTCGTCTTCAAATTGGAAGAGGCTGACGCCTGGCATCTGGTCAATTTTCTGAACTTTCTCCTGGCCCTGGCCTTTTTCCGCGCCCTGGCAAAAAGAACGCTCCCGCCGAATCCTGCCACCGTTGCAACGGCTTTTTTCGCCCTTCAACCGATTTTTTGGGGACACGCCTTCATCAATCCCAAAGATATTCCCTTTATGACGGCTTTCCTGGCGGCGATGGTTTTCGGCCTAAAATGGCTGGACGCGCCATCCGCTGAAAACCGAAAATCACTGGGCTGGCTGATGATTGCCGCGCTGGCTCTCGGCGTTGCTTCAGCCATTCGCGTCATCGGCCCCCTGGCGGGAGTTTTGGTGGTTATCAGCGCAGTTTTCAGCGCCAGAGAAGCAGGCCCCCGGCGCGCAGTTTTTATCACCCGCCTTCTGCCGCTTTTCCTTTACGCCGCCCTGGCAATTTTGGTCATGTTCCTGCTCTGGCCGTTTTTATGGCAAAACCCGCTGACGCGCCTGCTGGAAGTACTCGCCCACATGTCGGACAACCCCACCGAATTGGCCGTGCTTTTTCGCGGCCAAATTTTCCGCGCCAACGAAATGCCTGCGCGTTACTTTCCGCAAATGCTGGCGCTGACTCTGACTCTGCCCACCTGGCCGCTGGCGCTGATTGGGTTTGGGCGCATGGCCCTGAATCGTGAAACCCGCCGCGCCGCGTTGATTTACTCGCTGTGGTTCGGGTTGGTGACAGCCTACATTTTGCTGCGCACCCCGGCTGTCTACGATGGCTTCCGTCACTTCTTTTTCATTTTGCCGCCCGTTTTTATCTTTGTCGCTCACGGCATCGAAGAAATCCGGCGCCGAATGAAAAGCGCCCCCATTCTATCCCTCGCCTTCAGCCTGCTGATTTTATTTCCCGGCCTGCTCGGAATTCTGCGTCTTCATCCGTATGAGTATACCTACTACAACGCGCTCACCGGCGGAACCGGCGGCGCCTACCGCGCCTACGAAACCGATTACTGGTTAACCTGCTACCGCGAGGCGCTGACCTGGGCGCGCGAAAACCAGCCGGAAATTCCGGTCTACATTCAGCGCGAAATACACCTGGCACAAATTTACAGCAGCGGGCTGACCTTGCTGCCCCTGGGCGTGGAAACACCCGAAAGCCTGCCCTCCGGCGCCCGCCTGCTTTTTTCCACCCGCGCCGACCTAGACACGCGCTCCGTTTTTCGCAACCTGCCCATCGAAAAAACCTTTGGCCGCGCGGGCGCCGATTTTTGCCTGCTGAAGAGAAAACCATGAAAACTCCCCCGTACCGCATTGAAACCCCACGCCTGCACATCCGCTGTTACAGCCCGACAGATGCGCCGCTCTTACAACACTCCGTCACCGAAAGCCTGCAGCACCTGCTGCCCTTTATGCCCTGGGCGGCGGCAGAACCCGAACCGTTGGAAGCCAAAGTGGAGCGACTGCGTCACTTCCGCGCTGATTTTGACCAAAACCGCGATTTCGTATATGGAATTTTCGACCCACAGGAAACTCGTCTGCTGGGCGGAACCGGCCTGCACACCCGCCTGCAGGGCAACGCCCTCGAAATTGGCTACTGGATTCACGCCGATTTCACCCGCCAGGGGTTGGCGACCGAAACCGCCGCCGCCCTGACGCGAGTCGCCTTTGAAATCTGCCAGGTGGAACGCATGGAAATTCACTGCGCGGTGGAAAACCTGGCCTCGGCCAGCGTGCCGCGCAAACTGGGCTACGTCCACGAAGGCAATCGCCGCCGCCTGGCCTTTGTCAACGGCCTCGCGTCTGACGCGATGATTTGGACTCTCTTCGCCGATGAATATCCCGCCAGCCCCTGCGCCTCGGCTCAACTGACGGCCTTCGATGCCGCTGGACGGGAACTAAAACGCGTGGCGAAAAATTAATTGCGCCACGCTCTACCGGCTATAACGACAAGAATCTCAAGCCTTGCGTCCGCCCTTCAGCCCTTGCTGCATTTTCTTCAGCCCTTCAAAATCTCCTTTGGCGGCCAGGGCGGCCTGCTCCGGCCAGCTGGACGGGTCCATGTATTTGTAACCGGCGGAGTCGAGCGCCTCGCGCACAGTTTTCTCCTGCGCGGCGACCAACCCAGCGAAGGTGGTAATGCCAACGCCAGCCAAAACCCGGGCCACTTTCGGGCCGATGCCCTCCAGCCGGGTCAAATCATCCGCGCCGTGAGTGGCCTGCGCGGCATGGCCGTGCTCGGAATCATGCGCGTCATGGGCGGGTTCTTCTTCCTTCTTCAACCAGCCGCGTGTCACGGCCAGCCAGCCCAAAACGACCATGATGAAAAAAACAGCCAGCGCCACCCAAACCAGCCAGCCGATTCCGGTGTCAGCGCCGCCTTCAGCAAAAAGACGAATTGCAAGCATAGTTCAGCCTCCTGAGAAAAATGTTTTTCCGATTGTACTCCACGCCACAGGTTTATCCATGATTTCATCCCCTCCCGTTGCCCGTTTCCTGACTGAAAGCGGAATTTCCCATCGCGTTTTTTATCACACCCAGCCAATTCACTCGCTGGAAGAGGCCGCCCGCGAGCGAGGTCAGCTGCCGGGACAGTTGATTCGCAGCATCCTGTTTCGCCTGGGCGCAGAAAAATTTGTCATGGCGCTGGCTGCCGGGCCTGGACAGATTTCCTGGCCGGCCCTGCGAACTTATTTGGGGCAGTCGCGCCTGACAATGGCTTCGCAGGAGGAAGTCCTGGCGGTGACCGGCTACCGTGTCGGGGCGGTTTCCCCGCTGGGGCTGCCCGCCCCGCTGCGGATTCTGGCTGACGAAGCCGTTTTCGCCTTTGATGAAATTTCCATCGGCTCTGGCGAACACAATGTTGCGGTTATAATGACCTCGACAGACCTGAGGCGACTGCTGCCCGCGCTCGAAATTGGCCGCTGGATGGTCGTCACAAACTAAAATTCATGGAGGCAGCTATGACTGAACCGAAAGCCGAAGAAAAAAAAGAACCCCAGGAAACACAAGTTGAAACCCACCACAAAATTAGCTTGGGCGGGCAGGAACTGGCCTACACCGTCACCACTGGCACGATTTTGCTGCGCGAGGAAAGTGAGCGCGACAAAGAATCCGAAGGCGCAAAACCCAAAGCCGCCATGTTTTTCACCGCCTACACCCTTGATGGCGGCGAAAACCGCCCGCTGACTTTTTCCTTCAACGGTGGGCCGGGGTCGGCTTCTGTCTGGCTGCACATGGGCGTACTTGGCCCGCGCCGTGTGGAAATGGACTATGACGGCGCTCTGCCGCGCCCAC
This sequence comes from bacterium, assembly GCA_036169755.1. Classification (GTDB taxonomy): domain Bacteria; phylum Chloroflexota; class Anaerolineae; order Anaerolineales; family Villigracilaceae; genus UBA8950. Next base: position 4,837 of record JAVHNW010000317.1, read on the forward strand.
CCTTCAAAGTGGTGGATAACGAATTTACGCTGCTGGCGCAAAGCGACCTGGTTTTCATTGACCCCATCAGCACCGGTTTCAGCCGCCCGGTGGAGGGCCAAAAAGCGCGCGAATTTCACGGCTTCAAAAAAGACATCGAAAGCGTGGGCGAATTTATCCGCCTCTACACCACCCGCAATCAGCGCTGGCTTTCGCCCAAATTTCTGGCGGGCGAAAGCTACGGCACAACGCGCTCCGCGGCGCTCTCCAGCCATTTGCTGGAAAAACACGGCCTGTACCTCAACGGCATCATGTTGATTTCATCGGTGCTCGATTTTGCCACGCTGGACTTCCCACCAGGACACGACCTGCCCTACATTCTCTACTTGCCCAGCTACGCCGCCACCGCCTGGTATCACAATAAACTGCGGATTCATCGCCCGCTGGAGAAATTACTGGCCGAGGTGGAAGAATTCGCTCTGACGGAATACGCCTCCGCGCTGATGAAGGGTGACACGCTGACAGCGCGTGAACGCAGGCAGATTATCGAAAAACTGACGCGCTACACCGGCCTCGATGCCGGTTACCTGGAACGTTCCAACCTGCGCGTACCAGACACCCGCTTTTTTAAGCAGTTTTTACGCGCCGAGGGCAAAACCGTTGGCCGCTTCGACAGCCGCCTGACAGGTGAAGACCATGACAGCCTGGGAGAGTTCGCCGAGTTCGACCCCTCCTTTTCCAACGTGCTGGGGCCCTACACCGCCGCCTTCAACCACTACATCCGCGCCGAATTGAACTTTGAGAGCGATTTGCCATACAACATCCTCAACATGGGCGTCTGGCCGTGGAGTTACGCCGAGCATGAAAACCAATATGTCAAGGTGGCCGAGGCGCTGCGCCAGGCGATGGTGCAAAACCCGCACATGAAAATTTTTGTCGCCAATGGATATTATGACCTGGCGACACCCTACTTCGCCACCGAATACACCTTCAGCCACATGGGGTTGAGTCCCGCCCTGCGCCAAAATGTGGAAATGTCGTACTACGAGGCCGGTCACATGATGTACGCCTTCCGCCCCGGCCTGGAGAAACTAAGCGCCGACCTGGCAGAATTTATCAGGCGCAATCAGTAAAGGCGTAAAAGCGGGTGGCGCAAATCTGCGCCACCTTTTTATTTCCCCAAAAACTGCTGCAGCGAATCAATATAACGCTCGGTGAATTCAATAATCACCACATCCGGGTTTTCCTGTTCAATCCAGTTTGTACTCCATACCTGTTGGCCGGAAAAGTGTGGCACAAACGTGGCTTTGGAAAAATGTTCGGCCAGCAAGAAGCGCAGTTCAAAACCAAACGAATCATGAAACATCACCAGCCGCGGCAGCTGCGGCGCATCTTCCCGCCAGGTGATGGTCACTTGACGGCCAGTACCCAGCTCCAATTCGCGGAAGGCATATTTTGCGGGGAAGTTTGGCTCCAGGATGAGATAATTCTCCTGGCCGAGAGTCCCGCCGGTGTTTGCCAGTAAATCGCCCAGCACCGGCGTCCCCTCGCGGAAAGTAAACTCACTTTGCGGGTAAATTTCCAGGGCGGGAAAATCCGCTTTCAGACGCTGTAAAATTGCCTGGTAGGTCAGGTAAGCGCCGTAGTTATTCCAATGTGTATCCGTGCGCGTGTAAACATCGCGCGCCTGGCGGCCTTGCGTCAGCAGAGGGCGCAGATCCATCAGCACCGGCGGCCCGCTGCGGGCATTTTCTTCGTAAAATTGAGTCAGGCGATTGACGGGGGCGAGCGGCCCCAATTCGGCGGGGATTTTGTCGGCGTAAATGGTTTGTTTATTGGGAACGATTAAAACAATCAGTTTCGCGCCGCGCGCGTCCAATTTTGCCTTCAAATCCCACAGCCCGGCGCTGATTTTGGCTAGCTCTTCCGGTGAAAACTGCGTTGCGCCCTGATAATCTTCCATGGCCCGCTCAGCCGAAAGAAACATCCAGCCCTGCTTGCCGACAATTGCATTGGGAAAGACGCGGTCGCCCAGCGCCAGGCGTATATTGGCAAAGTTGAGAATTAATTTTCGGCGGCCATAGAGTGAATTGTCGAAACCGCTCAGACCGCCGTCCAGGCTGTTGGCCATCACAAAAACCAACGCCAGCCAAAACAGCGCGGCAAATGCGTAAAAATAGCGGGTTTTCCACAGGTCTAAATTTTTCATCGCGAAATTTTACCCTCTTTCAGCGTAAAATACGCTCATGCTAACTTCCGAACAACAAGCCCTACTGCGCGGCCTGCCCGCCCAGCGCACTTTTTTGCGAGGCCCGGCGGGCTGCGGCAAAACTACGTTGGGCACTGCCTGGCTAAAAGAATTACTCAGCGCTGGCGTTGACAGCCAATCCATTCTAATTTTGACGCCGCAGCGACTGCTGCAGCAGCCGTATCTTGACCTGCTCAACAGCCCGGAACGCGCTGCCGGCAGCGAGGTCACTCCGGCCACGCTCGGCGGGCTGGCGCGGCGCATGTGCGAAACCTTCTGGCCGCTGGCCGCCGAGGCTGCCGGGTTCGCTCACCCCAATCAGCCGCCGCAGTTTTTGACGCTCGAAACTGCTCAATATTACATGGCAAAAATCGTGCGCCCGCTGCTGGAAGAAGGCTATTTTGAAGCGGTGACGATTGACCGCAACCGGCTCTATTCTCAAATTATTGATAATCTCAACAAGGCTGCCATTGTCGGCTTTCCGCACAGCGAAATCGGCGCCAGGCTGGATGCCGCCTACTTTGGCGAACCCGTTCAGCGCCGCATCTACGCAGATGCGCAGGACTGCGCCAGCCGCTTTCGCCGCTACTGTCTCGAAAATAACCTGCTCGATTTTTCGCTGCAGCTCGAAATTTTCGCCAATCAACTTTGGCCCCACCCCACCGCGCGTCAATTTTTGCTGGGCAGTTACCGCCACCTCATCTACGACAATTTGGAGGAGGATGGCGCCCGCGCCCACGACCTGCTGCGCGAATGGCTGCCCGCATTCGATTCGGCGCTGCTGATTTATGACGAGAACGCGGGCTATCGCCATTTTTTGGGCGCCGACCCAGAGAGCGGATTCAGCCTGGCGGATTCCTGCTCGCAGGCCATTCGCCTGCAGCGCAGCTTCGTCATTTCCCCCGCCCTGGCCGCTCTCGATGAAAAACTAGCCAGCGCCCTGCCTGCGGCGGGTGCCAGCGCCCTGCCTGCGGCGGGTGCCAGCGCCCTGCCTGCGGCGGGTGCCAGCG
>JAVHNW010000317.1:8173-9310 GCA_036169755.1 bacterium
CCCTCACCCCGCAAAGCGCCGCCCGTCTGGAAAGCGCCTCCAGCGAAAGCGATTCTGCACCCTGGAAAATCATCGCCGCGCGCTTTTACCCCGAACTGCTCGAAAAGGTTGCCGATGATGTCAGTGCTCTGCTGGACGAAGGACTGCCGCCCGGCGAAATCGCCATCCTTTCGCCCTACCTTTCAGACGCGCTGCGCTTTTCGCTGATGAAGCGCCTCGAAGCGCGCGGCGTAGCGGTACGCTCCCAGCGTCCCTCGCGCTCTCTGCGCGATGAAGCCGCCAGCCAGGCGCTGCTGACCCTGGCCTGCCTGGCGCACCCGGCCTGGGAAATCTTTCCGCCGCGCTTTGACGTAGCCTATGCCCTGATGTACAGCCTCCACGGGCTGGATCTGGTGCGGGCGCAGCTGCTGTCCGAAATTCTGTACCGCCCGCGCGATGGCGTTTTGCTGCCCTTTGAAGAACTGCGACCCGAAGCGCAGGAACGCATCACCTATGTTTTGGGCGAAAAATTTAGCCAACTGCGTCAATGGCTGCTGAATTACCAGTCCGCGCCGCCCCTGCCGCTCGACCACTTTTTGCGAAAACTTTTCGGCGAAATGCTTTCTCAGCCTGGCTTTGGTTTCCACGACAATCTGGATGCGATTCGCGTCAGCGCCAGCCTGATTGAATCGGTGCGGAAATTTCGGCTGTCGTTAAACCTGGAAGGTGACCACGCCGAACTGGGGCGCGAATATCTGCTTTTGCTGGGCGAGGGCGTCCTGGCGGCGCAATATCTCACCGGCTGGCAATCGCCGCCAGACGAAGCGGTTTTGCTCGCTCCGGCCACCACCTTCCTGCTGATGAATCGCCCGGTGACGGTTCAATATTGGCTGGATGCCGGGGCAAACGGCTGGCACGAGCGGCTGGCTCAGCCGATCACGCATCCCTATGTTTTGGCGCGCGGCTGGCAGCCGGGCCGGGTCTGGAGTGACGCGGATGAAATAGAAACCAGCCGCGCCTCGCTGGCGCGGCTGGTTTCTGGTCTTTTGCGGCGCTGCCGCCGCGAAATCATCCTCTGCCTGCCCGAAATGGATGAGAGCGGCTATGAGCAGCGCGGCGAACTGCTGCGCGCGTTTCAGAAAATTTTACTGTAACAAA
>JAVHNW010000318.1:0-9171 GCA_036169755.1 bacterium
AAAAGAGATGATTGCTGAAGCGCAATCATCTCTTTTTCGCGGTAGCGGCGTGAAATATGCGTGAGCAGCAACTGCTTAACCCCGGCTTTGCGCCCCAGTTCTGCCGCATCGGTGGCGGTGAGATGTGAAAATTGACGCGCCATTTCGACATCGGCCTGCAAATAGGTTGATTCAATCACCAGCCCATCGGCGCCGCGCACAGCCTCCAGCAGATTATCCGTCCGCCCGGTGTCGCCGATGACGACCAGTTTCGTCCCTCGCTCCAGTGCGCCGAGCACCTCTTCCGGCGAGATGATTTTTCCATCTGCCAGGGTGATACTCTGCCCTTCGACCAGCAGACGCCGTTCCGGGCCAAAGGGAACGCCCAATTCAGTCGCCTTTTCGTTGAGAAAGGGACGGCGCGCTTTCTCCTCGAAAACGTAGCCGAAGCAATCTGTGCCGCGATGGGTGACGGGGATGGCGCTGACGGTGAAATCGTCCCCCTCGAAGAGCATTCCCGGCCCGATTTCGCGGAAGTAGAGCGGCATCGGCGCCTTGCGCCCGGTCAGCACTACGTCAAAAATCAGGGTTTTCACCCGCTCCAGCGCGGCCCTGCCGCCGAAAATTTCCAGCTCTTCAATCGCTTCCCAGCGCAAAAAGGTGGACATCAGGCCGCCCAGCCCCAAAATGTGGTCGAGGTGATGATGGGTGAGCAGAATGCGGGTGAGGTGTTTGAAGCCCAACCCGGATTGTAAAATTTGGCGCTGCGTGCCTTCGCCGCAATCAATGAGAAAACGATATTCGTTGTGCTGAACGATGGAGGCGGATAAGCCGCGTTTGGCCGAGGGCGCGGAAGCGGAAGTACCTAAAAATAAAATTTCAAACACGTTGAGTCCTTTGCGCAGAGAATCAAGTCATTTTACCTTACCCCATCCAAATTTCCAAAAAAGAACTTTCGACCATTTGTGCTATAATTTTTTCACCCCCACCCCTCAAAAAATGCCCATTAACCTTCCCTCCTTCCTTCAGCGTAAACCGCCCGCCAAAGGCAAAGCCCCGGCCAAAAAAGCCGCCGCGCCCAAAAAAGACGGAAAAAAAGCGGCGGGCAAAGCCCCCGCCGCCAAAATTCCGCCCGCGCCCGCCCCGCCGCCTCCACCGCTTTTCACCCTTTCGCCAGAGCGCAAGTTGGATTTTCTCGGCGTTGGCCTGGCGCTTGGCGGCCTGCTGATTTTGTTGGCGCTCATTTCGGCCAGCCGTTCGGCGTTAACCGGCGCAACCGTTTCGCTTTTTAATTTTCTCTTTGGCTGGGGCGCCTACGGCCTGACGGTTGCCATCATGCTCTTCGGCGGCTGGCTGCTGGTGCGCAAAATTGAACGTATTCCGCCGCTTTCTGTGGAACGCGCCACGGGGTTTATTTTTTTTGCGCTGTTTGGCCTGACCATCCTTCATGGTCTGGCGGGCAACCCGGAGCCCATCAGCGCCCAAGGCGGCGGCTGGCTGGGCAGCGTTTTTTACCGTCTCCTGCTGGAAAACCTGGGGCTGGGCGGCGCGCTGGTTGTTTTGCTGGCCTGGCTGTTGATGAGTCTTTCGCTGATTTTTGATCGCAGCGTGGCGGAACTGCTGCAAAAATTGAGCCCCGCGCTGGCAATTTTGACCGCGCTCTGGCAGCGCTTGCGCGCCCGCCTGCCGGGGATTTTTCCGCAAGAAAAAGACTCGCCGCTGCAGCCCGCCCCCCCGCCAGAGCATTTTCCCGGGGCCGAAGCGCCCGCCGCCGCGGCTCCCGTCCTGGCGGCAGAATCGGCTGTCAGCGGCGTTCCCGCCCGCCCCTGGCAACTTCCCGATTTAACCGAAATTCTCAACCCTGGCCGGACAGCCGCCTCCAATCAGGAATTTCTTGACCAGCGCGCGCGGTTGATTGAGGAAACTCTGGCCTCGTTTGGCGCGCCCGCCCAGGTGGTGGAAATTAACAGCGGCCCCAGCGTCACCCAGTTTGGCGTGGAACCGCTTTTTGTCGAAAGCCGCAATGGCCGCATTCGCGTGCGGGTCAGCAAAATCGCCGCGCTGGCCGATGATTTGGCGCTGGCGCTGGCCGCTTCGCGCATTCGCATTCAGGCGCCGGTGCCGGGGCGCAGTTACCTCGGCATTGAAATTCCCAACGATGAAATGGCGCTGGTGGCGCTGCGCGATATTGTCGAAGGGGAGGCTTTTCAGCGTGGGCGCAAATCGCTGGGTTTTGCGCTGGGCAAAGATGTTTCTGGACACCCGATTGGCGCAGATTTGGCCGCCATGCCCCATTTGTTGATTGCCGGGGCGACCGGCTCTGGTAAATCGGTCTGCGTCAACAGCATTCTCAGCTGTTTGCTGCTTTTCAACACCCCGGAGGAACTGCGCCTGGTGCTGGTGGACCCCAAACGGGTGGAACTGACCGGTTACAACGGCGTGCCACATCTGCTGGCGCCGGTGGTGGTGGAAATGGAAAAGGTGATTGGCGCGCTGCAGTGGATGACGCGCGAAATGGATCGCCGCTATCATCAATTCTCGCAGGTGGGCGCGCGCAATATCAGCGATTACAACGCGCGTATGAAAACGCAGGGGCAGAAAAAACTCCCCTTTTTGGTGGTGGTGATTGATGAACTGGCCGACCTGATGATGCTGGCTCCTGATGAGACCGAGCGCACCATCACCCGCCTGGCGCAGTTGGCGCGCGCCACTGGCATTCACCTCATCCTCGCCACCCAGCGCCCCTCGGTGGATGTCGTCACCGGCTTGATTAAGGCCAACTTCCCGGCGCGGGTGGCGTTTGCGGTCGCCTCCAATACCGACAGCCGCGTCATCCTCGACCAGCCCGGCGCAGAACGCCTGCTTGGGCGCGGCGATATGCTCTATCAGGCGCCGGATTCCCCCGCGCCGATTCGCCTGCAGGGCGTTTTCGTTTCTGACAGTGAAATTCATCGCCTGGTGGAATTTTGGCAGGCGCAGGGCGCTCCCGCCGCTGTTCCTGGCGGCGCAGTGGATGCGCCCGCGGCCAATGCGCCGGTTAAGCAGCTGCCCATTTGGGAGCAGGAAGCCATTGACAAGGGCGACCCGCTTTACAACGAAGCCCTGGATTTGGTGCGCCGCGAGGGGCGCGCTTCGGTTTCCATGCTGCAGCGAAAATTGCGCATTGGCTACACCCGCGCCGCCCGCCTGATTGACCAACTGGAAGAGAAGAAAATTGTCGGCGCGCCCGAAGACGCAACCGGCGTGCGCAAGGTGCTCGACTACGGTCAGACCGCGCCGCCCAGGGAGGCATAACCCGTGAAACTTCGTCTGCTGGTTTTAACTTTTTTTCTGGCCGCCTGCGCCCCGCTCCAAAATTTACAAATTCCCCAACTCTTCCCCGCCGCGCCTACCGCCGGAATCCCCGGTTCGCCGACCGCGACTGTGACGCTGCGCCCCACCTGGACGCCGACCGCCACCATCACGCCCCAACCCACCCGGCCCGCGCTTTTCCCGGTGGCCCAGGGCACGCCCCTGCCCGACATGGGCTTTCCCGAAATCGGCATGGGCAACGCCAGCCTGTTGAGCGCCGTTTTTCGCGGCATGGAAAATCGCTTTTTGGCGCTGACCGTCAGCGCCGATGGGCAGAAAGTTTTTGTCGCCGCCACCGATGGCTTGTACCTGTTTGACCGTTCCGGCCAGGAAATCGCCGCCTGGCGCGACCTGACTCTTTTTGACCAGCCCTGCGCCGCCTGCCTGAGCGCCAACCGCGATGGTTCGCGGCTGGCGCTGTCCCTGCGAAATTTGGGCGCCTGGGAACTGCGCGTCTACGATATTGTGGGGAACCAGGCGACTCTCGTCAAAACCCTGGCCTCCGCCGCGCCATTTGTCAATGCGCCCAACCAAAATCGCCTGGCGCTCTCGCCGGATGGCCTCTGGCTGGCCCTCGCCGTGGGCGATGAAAATTTGCGCGTGATTTCGCTGCAAGACGATGCGGTGATTTTTAATTATCGCGGCGCGGCCCAATCCGCGCGTTTTTCACCGGATGGCTCGCTGTTTTCTGTTCAGCGCGGGCGCGAATTGTTGGTCTGGAAAACCGCTGTCTGGGGCGATTTCATCAACCTGCTGCTGCCCGCCGAAGACACCCCCTACCTTTTTTCGCCGGACGGAAAATTTGTGACTCTGGCGCTTTCTTCCGCCATTCGGGTCTACTCCACCGAGCGCTTTTTGGTGGCGCGTGAAATTCTCATTCAGCCCTCCTACGTCAAAGACCGCCGCTGGCGCATCGAATTTGAAGATGACCAAACCCTGCGCGGCTACGGCTGGCAGCCCGCGCGAGGCGCCGAAATCCCCGTCACCCTGGCGCGTTGGAACATCGTCAGCGGCGAAACGCTAAGCGCCGAGAGTCAAACTGCCGCCGCGCTGCCCTCCTTGCCCGAATTTTACAACGCCTCCTTCAGCGATTCCCCCGCGCAAATCGGTCTGGATGAAAACTACCGCTCTTTGCGCTTCACCGCTTTCGACCTGCTTTTGATTAACGCCCCGCGCAGCGCCTGCTGGCTGAGAATTTCCACCGGCGAAACGACTTGCCAGGCCGAAGCGGAAAATTTCGTTCACGCGGGCGATGCCTTGCCCTACCGCGAGCAGCGAACGCCCAATCGAACCTACCTCTCCACCTGGGCCGGGGAGCGGCTTTTCGATATTGATCCTCGCCCGGTTGTGTGGCTCGCCAAAGCCGCCGACCTCGCCCTGGCAGACGTGGAACAATCCACCACGGACGTGTACCGCCCCGGAACCTCGCAGCTGGTGCAGTCCATCCCCGGCGCTCTGATGGGCGCGGTCGAAAGCGCGCAAAACCTGGTCTTGACCACGCGCGAAAAAAACGGCGCCATGTACATCACCCGCATCCAAAAATCGGATTTGGCGGTCACCCTGCAAATTAAAGAAGGCTCGCTGCACGCGCCGCTGGCGATCAGCCTGGACGGAACGGTTTACTTTTTGAAGAAAATTTTCGGCGGCGACACCAGCGTTTTGAAAATCCTGCCTGCCAGCGCCGACACCGTCACCGACCTGGGCCGGATTGTTTTCCCCGCCGAGCCGCTGGCGCTGGCGGTTTCTCCCAACGGCGGGGTCGCCGCCGGGCTGGAAGATGGCGGCATCATCCTTTTTTCACCGGATGGCCTGCAGTCGGCCTTGTTTCAGGCCATGAACAGCCCCATCCGCGCCCTGGCTTTCAGCCCGGATGGCCGCTATCTGGCCGCCGCCGCGCGCGATGGCTTGCAAATTTTTGCCGTCTTGCGCTGACCCTAACCTTCTCGGCGCAGCCATGAAACAGGATTTGATTTTTCGTTCCCCCTACCTCAACGCCGCTGGAAGCCTGGGTTTCGTCCCCGATTTTCGCGCCGCGCTGCCCTGGGATGAACTTGGCGCATTTTTCACCAATCCCATCAGCCTGCGTCCGCGCCTGCCCGCCTCCGCCCCGGCGTTTTCAGCGCTGCCCGGCGGATTTCTTTTGCACAGCGGGCTGCCCAACCCAGGCTTTTCCGCCGCCCTACAGCTTTACGCCGCGCGCTGGCAGCGTTCCCGCCTGCCGGTCATTGTTCATCTGATGGCCGAAGGCCCGGAGGAAACCAGCCGCATGGTGCGCGCCCTCGAAGGGCTGGAAAATATTTTGGCGGTGGAATTGGGCTTCGCCCCGGTTTTCCCGGGAGATTCTGCGCGCCCGGCAGAGGATTTTCCGCTTTGGACGGTGGAAAAATGCCGGGGCGAACTGCCGCTGATTGTGAATCTGCCCGAGGCGCAGGTTTTTTCTATCGGCGGGCGCTGCCTGACGGCGGGCGCCAGCGCCATCAGCCTGGCAGCGCCTCGCGGGGCCATTCCCACCGAAAACGGTGAACTGCTGACGGGGCGGCTGTTCGGCCCCGCGCTTTTCGCCCGGTCGCTGCTGACGGCGCGGGAGGCGGCCCGGGCCAAAATTCCGCTGATTGGCGGCGGCGGGATTTATTCCAAAGAAAACGCCAGCGCGATGTTGGCGGCTGGCGTTTTGGCGTTGCAGTTGGACGCGGTTTTGTGGCGTGGCGGGTTTTAGCCGGTGAACCAGAAGCGTTCGTCACGGTTGAAACGCGCGGCGTATTCCTGGGCGATGTAGGGCACGCGCCGCACCAGGGTTTCCTGTGATTCGGCGTCATTAATCCACAGCGCAAAGGTGACGATGGAACTGGCGATGAAGTAGGCTTCCACCAGCGCTTCGTAGCCGCGCACGATGGGAAAATTTTGCGTGTAGCGTTCCAAGAAAACGGGGTGATGGGCCACGCGCACGTTGGAAAGGCAGGTCGCCAGGTCGTAGGCGAAATGCCCGAAGCCCGACATGGAAAAGTCAATCAGCCGCAGTTGGCGGCGGTAGACGAGAAAGTTGCCGCGGTGCAGGTCGCCATGAATTAATCCGGCGGTGGCGCGGGTTTGGCTCAGGTTGCGCACCTGGGAGCTGAGCCAACTGAGCGTGTTTTTCAATTGCTGATAGTCGCGCGCGGCGATGCGGCCATCTTCGACGGCGGGCCACAGCGTCAGCAGGGCATTTTCAAAATAGGTCGAGTTGCGCCGTGGGCGGGTGAAGTTTTTGGGCAGCGGCCAGCGGCTGGCTTGTTGGTGCAGGCGTCCAACCAGCGTTCCCATTTGGGCGGCGATTTCTTCGGTTTCGCTTTCAAGCGTCAACAATTCACCGGCCTGCCATTTGAGCAGGGTGGCGTTGATTTTTCCCACCTGGGTGACGTATTCTTTTTGGCGGTTTTTAACCGGCGGCGGCACCGGCAGACGATTTTTTTTGAGCGTTTCCAGCCAGAGCATTTCCGAATTCACCGCGCGCGGATTTTCGCCGTGAGCGCCAAAGGCGGGCGAGAGGGGGACGTGCAGGCGCAGCAGGTAGTGGACGTGATTGGCGTCCACGCGAAAAGTGACGTTTTCGCTGTGCTGCAGGAAAGTCACAGCCAGGGGTTGCAGGGCGTAATTTGCCAGCGTTTGCTCAACGGCGAGCTGCCATTGTGGGGGAATTTGTCCATCCATGCGCCGATTGTACCTTGTTATCGTTCCAGCCAAATGGTGACCGGGCCGTCGTTGTGAATTTCGACCAACATCTCCGCCCCGAAAATTCCCTGTTGAACGGGGATTCCCTGCTGGCGCATCAGTTCGGTGAAGCGCTCGACGAGCGGGGCGGCGGCTGCGGGCAAGGCGGCCTCCGTAAAGGAGGGACGCCGCCCATGCTGAGAATCGGCGTAGAGCGTGAACTGGCTGACAATTAACGCCGCGCCGCCAATTTCGCGCACAGAACGATTCATTTTCCCGGCTTCATCCTCGAAAATGCGTAAATTGACGATTTTTTCGGCCAGCCAGGCGGCCTGGCTTTGGCTGTCGCCGCGTCCCACGCCGATAAAAATGACCAGGCCGGGGCCGATTTCGCCCACGACCTGGCCGTTGATGGTTACCTTCGCCTGTCTTGCCCGCTGAATGAGCGCCCGCATGGATTATTGGGGCAATTGAATGGCGGCGCGCACTTCGCGCATGGTTTCTTCAGCGATGGCGCGGGCGCGTTTACCGCCTTCGTGCAGCACGTCCCAGACATAATTTTCATCGCTGGCTACTTCGGCGCGTTTGGCGCGGAACGGTTCCAGGTAGGCGTTGAGGTTGGCGGCGAAACGTTTTTTGCAATCCACGCAGCCGATTCCGGCGCGGCGGCATTCCGTGTCAATCATTTGCACTTCCTCCGCTGGGGAGGCGATTTTGTGCATCGAAAAAACATTGCAAATTTCCGGGTTGCCGGGGTCAGTGCGTTTGACGCGCTGCGGGTCGGTCACCATTTGCATCACCCGCAGGCGGGTTTCTTCGGGTGTGGCGGCCAGTTCGATGTGATTATTCAGGCTTTTGCCCATTTTTTGCACACCGTCAATTCCCAGCACTTTTGGAATTTCGGTGTTTTTCATTTGTGGCTCTTTCAAAACTTTGGTTCCGTAGCGATAATTGAAAGAGCGCACAATTTCGCGCGCAAACTCCAGGTGCGGCGCCTGATCCACACCGACCGGCACCACGTCTGATTTGTAGAGCACGATGTCGGCCGTCATCAGCACCGGGTAGCCCACCAGCCCGTAGTTGATATTATCGGGGTGGTCGCGCACTTTTTCCTTGAAGGTGGGCAGGTCGGTTAATTTCCCCAACTGTGTCACCATCGAAAGATAGGTGTGTAATTCCATCACCTGCGGCACATGACTTTGCACGAAAACAATCGACTCTTCGGGGCGAATGCCTGCCGCCAGCCAATCCACCGTCATATCGTAGGTGTTTTGCGTCAAATCGCGGGTGGTTTCCATGGTTGTCAGCGCATGAACGTCCACAATACAGTAAACGCACTCATAATTTTCCTGCAGAGCGACATAATTTTTGATTGCGCCCAGGTAATTTCCCAAATGCTGCCGCCCGGTGGGGCGTGCGCCCGAAAAAACGCGACCTTTTTTTGACATTTTGCCTCACGATGGATTGATTTTCCGTTTTTTATACTGAAATTGGCCGGAAGTCGCGGAATTATACCATGCGCTACTTGACTCTCAGCGGAAAGCCTGATAGACTCCGCCCCCGCTGGAGAAGCCGCTTGCCGTCTTGCGTAATTCCCGCTGATAGGTTTTGGCGGTTAACCTTGTCCACGCTGAAAGCCTTTGGTATAATCCGCACGCTTAAAGCGCCGTTAGAAAGCGCTCGCCGACGTAGCTCAATCGGTAGAGCACCCGCCTTGTAAGCGGGCGGTCACGAGTTCGAGTCTCGTCGTCGGCTCTGCACATTGAAAAAAAGTCTAGTCATCTGCTCGCTTTGCCTGATGAATATCATCCGGCCAAGCGACTAGCCGACTAGAAAACTAGCGACTGGAAAATAAATGGGCAGTTACCCAAGTGGCCAAAGGGGGCTGACTGTAAATCAGCTGGCAGACGCCTTCGGAGGTTCGAATCCTTCACTGCCCACTTTTCACCAGGAGTTTGTCCTGGTGAATGTCCAAAAGGCCCTCATAGCTCAGTTGGCAGAGCACACCCTTGGTAAGGGTGAGGTCATGGGTTCGAATCTCATTGAGGGCTCTTTTGAATTTATCACCTCTGTTTCATTTTTTCTAAGGAGAGTGAAAGATGGCGAAGCAGAAATTTGACCGATCGAAGCCGCACCTGAACGTAGGGACGATGG